>CAZBEP010000027.1:0-11089 GCA_964490925.1 uncultured Eggerthellaceae bacterium
CCGCCGGCGAACCGCACGGCCGCCCGCTAGACGAGCTTGCCTTTGCAGTGGTCGATCATGTGCTGGATGACCTGCGCGTCCCAGCCCTCGAGCCTCTTCTTGCGGGGTTTGAGCTCGCCGTCGACAAGCTCGTCGTAGGAAAACATGATGCGCGCGAAACGGTTCACCTTCGACTCCTCGTCGCGCGACAGGCACGCCTCCGCCGTGCGGTAGGGCTGCAGCCCCTGCTTGAGCACGGGGTTGTAGATCACGTGCGGGTTGTCGTCGTCGTCGAGGTAGACGGCGACGGCCTTCGTCACGCCGATCTGGTTGGCCGCCAGGCAGCTCGCGTCCTCGAGGGAGGCGATCGTGTCGATGAGGTCCTGGGCGACGTCGGCGTCGTCGGCGGTCGCCCTCTCGCACGGCTGCGAGAGGATCGCCTCGTCCTTCACGATGTCTTTGATCATGGGTGCGTCCCTTCTGATGCGCGCGCTCGGCGCGGCGTCGTCCCTGCGCGCTGGCGTCGGCGGCTCGGCCGCTTCCGGCGCGTCTGCCGCGCGATGCGATCCGACCCATGATACCGCAGCCCGCCCGTTTTCGCGGGCAGGCGATGCGAACGAGTACAATGGGCGCGGACGAAAACGAGCGGGCCTGCGCGGACGAAAGCAAGCGGGCCTGCGCCCGCCCCCCGATCGCAAGGAGAACGAGGACATGGCAGAACAGCAGCCCACGCATAAGCTCACGCATCTCGACGAGAAGGGCGACGTGCGCATGGTCGACGTGTCGCAGAAGGCCGACACGGAGCGCGTCGCCGTGGCGGAGGGCTTCATCGCGATGCATCAGAGGACGCTCGACCTCATCGTCGAAGGCAAGGCGGCGAAAGGCGACGTGCTCGCCTGCGCGCGCGTGGCCGGCGTCATGGCGGCGAAGCAGACGAGCGCGCTCATCCCGATGTGCCACCCCCTGAACATCACGAAGGCGAAGGTCGAATGCGCGCCGGTGCAGGCGGGCGAACGAGCGGACGGGCGCGTCGGCGTCCACGTGACGACGACCTGCGGCGTCACCGGCAAGACGGGCATCGAGATGGAGGCCCTCACGGCGGCGAGCGTGGCGTGCCTGACCGTCTACGACATGTGCAAGGCGGTCGACCGCGGCATGGAGATCATGGACGTGCGCCTGCTCAAGAAAGACGGCGGCAAGACGGGCCTGTGGCTGCGCGAGGCCGCCGAGGGGTAAGGCGAGAGGGGCGCGAGCTGCGAGCCGCCGCGCCGTTTGACGCCGAAAAGATAACCTTGCTTTACTCTCGGCTGGTTTCCGGATAGCATGTGTCCCTGAAAAGATTCCGAAGGCGGCGCGCGCTCCGACGCGGCCGCCCCTGCCCGTTCGCGCGCAGGGATGCCCTTCCGCATGTCCGTCCGATGGTCGACGCGGCGCGGATCGACGAGGAGACGGACGAGGAGACAGGGAAGATGTTCAGCAAACGATTGCTATCCATGGTGCCCGGAGCGGGGCGCTTCATCGCCGCAGACGTCGCGTTGCAGCTCGTGGGGCTGCTCGCGAACGTCGCGTTGTTCATGGTCATCGGGTCGTTCCTCGAGGCGCTGCTTTTCGGCGGCGCCGACGGAGAGGCCGTTGCCCGGCTGGCGGGCGCGGCGGCGCTCGCCATCGTCGTGCGGCTTGCGTGCCAGACGCTCGCGCAGCGCGCGGGGCAGGCGGCCGCCGAGGCCGCGAAGCGCGCGGTGCGCCAGGAGATCTACGACAAGCTCGTGCGGCTCGGGCCGTCCTACCGCGAGCGCTCCTCGACGAGCAAGGCGGTGCAGACCTGCGTCGACGGCGTCGAGCAGCTCGAATCGTATTTCGGCTCCTACCTCCCCCAGCTGTTCTATGCGCTGCTCGCGTCGCTTGCCCTGTTTGCGTGCCTCGCCCCGCTGTGCCTATCGGCCGCTGTGGTGCTGCTTGTGTGCGTGCCGCTCATCCCGGCGTCGATCATGGCCTTCATCAAGGTCGCGAGGCGCGTGGTGCGCAGGTACTGGGGTTCCTACACCGACCTCGGGGCGCTGTTCCTCGAAAGCATCCAGGGGCTTACCACGCTCAAGATCTACCGCGCCGACGAGGCTCAGCACGCGCGGATGAACGAAGAGGCGGAAACGTTCCGCCGGGCGACGATGAGGATGCTGCGCATGCAGCTCAACTCGATCACCATCATGGACATCCTCGCCTACGGCGGCGCGGGGGCGGGCATCGTCGTGATGCTTTTCCAGGCGGCGGGCGGCTCGGTCGGGTTCGGCGCGGCGTTTGCGTTCACGTTTCTGTCGGCCGAGTTCTTCTTGCCGCTGCGCACGCTCGGGTCGTTCTTCCACACGGCGACGAACGGCATGGCCGCCGCCGACACGATGTTTGAGATCCTCGACATCGACGAGCCGCCCGAGGGGTCTCGGGGGATCGACGCGGAGCGCGCCGACATCGCGTGCCGCAACGTCGGATACTCCTACGACGGCGAGCGCGCTGTGCTCGAAGGCATCGACTTCGATGCGCCCGCGGGATCCTTCGTCGGCGTGACGGGGGAGAGCGGGTCGGGGAAGTCCACGCTTGCGGGGATCCTCGTCGGGGCGAACGCGAACTATACGGGGCGCGTGCTCGTCGGGGGGGTCGATGCGCGCGACGCCTCGCGCGCGGCGCTTCGCGAGGCCGTGACGTATGTGGGCTTCCAAAGCTATCTGTTCAAGGGGACGGTGCGGTCGAACCTGGCGCTCGCCCGCCCGGATGCGACCGACGAGGAGCTGTGGGTCGCGCTCGAGCGGTGCCGCATCGCGGGGTTCGTGCGCGCGGCGGGGGGTCTCGACGCGCCGGTCGCTGCGGAGGGGTCGAACCTGTCCGGCGGGCAGCGGCAGCGCCTCGCCATGGCCCGCGCCCTGCTCCACGACACGCCGGTTTACGTGTTCGACGAGGCGACGTCGAACATCGACGCGGAAAGCGAGGCGGCGATCATCGCCTTCATCCACGAGATCGCGCGCGAAAAGACCGTCGTCGTGATCTCGCACCGGCTTTCCGCCATCGCGCAGGCCGACCGCATCTACGTGCTTGATCACGGGCGCGCCGTCGAGGCGGGGCCGCACGACGAGCTCGTCGCGGCGGGCGGGACGTACGCGCGGCTGTGGGAGCGGCAGGCGGAGCTCGAGCGCCTTGCGCGGCCGACCGCAGACCCGTCTGCGGGTGCGCTCGCCGCAGACGCGCCCGTCCCGGCCGCCGCCGCGCCTTCCGAGGGGGCCGAAACCCCGAAGCGCCGGTCGCACCTGTCGGTCATGGCCCGCCTCGTCGGCCTCACCAAGCCCCTGCTGCCCGTCATAGCGCTCGCGGTCGTGCTCGGCGTCGCCGGGTTCGCGGCGGCCATCTTCCTCACCGTGTTTGCGGCGTACGCCCTCGTCGGGATATTCGGTGCCGAAGGGGGGCTGCCGCTCGGGCTTGCGGGCGCGCTCATCGTCGCGTGCGGCGTCGCGCGCGGGCCTTTGCGCTATGGCGAGCAACTGTGCAACCACTACCTTGCGTTCAAGATCCTCGCGCTCGTGCGCGACCGCGTGTTCGCGCAGTTGCGCCGGCTTGCCCCGGCCAAGCTCGAGGGCAGGGACAAAGGCGACCTCGTCTCGCTCGTCACGTCCGACATCGAGCTGCTCGAGGTCTTTTACGCGCACACGCTCTCTCCGGCGGCCATCGCGCTCGTCGTGTCGGCGGGCGCGACGGCGTTTGTCTGCCTCCAGTCCCCCGTGCTCGGCGTCGTCGCGCTCGCGTCGTACGCGATCGTCGGGGTCGTGCTGCCGTTCGCGTCGTCGAAAGCGAGCGGGGAGGGCGGTCGCGAGGTCCGCGACTTCATCGGCGACATGAACTCCTTCGTGCTCGAGGGTCTGCGCGGGCTTTCCGAGACGCTGCAGTTCGGTGCCGAGCGCGCCCGTTCGTCCGAGCTTTCCGACCGCATGGCCGCGCTCGGCGCCGCCGAACGCTCCCTCAAGGGGAAGGCGGCGCTGTCGATGTCGCTCGTCGGGGCGATCGTCGTGGCGTGCGACCTCGTCATGGTCGTCGCGGCGGCCGGCCAGGTTATCGGCGGCTCGATCGGCTTCGGGGAGGCGTTCCTCGCGGTCGCGGCGCTCATGTCGTCGTTCGGGCCGGTCATCGCCGTGGCGAACCTCGGGTCGACGCTCCAGCAGACGCTCGCCTCGGGCGCGCGCGTGCTCGACCTGCTCGAGGAAGAGCCGCAGACGCGCGACGTGCCGCGCGGCGAGGGCGTCGGCCTTGCGGGCTTCGCCGGCGCCGAGGCGCGCGGCGTCACGTTCTCCTACGGGGCGGAGCGCGTGCTTGCGGACGTTTCGCTGCGCATCCCGAAAGGCTCCGTCGTGCAGATCGCGGGGCGCAGCGGGTCGGGGAAGTCGACGCTGCTCAAGCTCCTCATGCGCTTCTGGGACGTCGACGAGGGCGCCGTCGAGGTGTCCGGCATCGACGTCCGGCGCATCGCGACGGACAGCCTGCGGGAGCACGAGGGCTTCATGACGCAGGACACCCACCTGTTCTCGGGAACCATCCGCGACAACATCGCGATCGCCCGCGCCGGGGCAGACGATGCCGCCGTCGCGGAGGCGGCCCGCAAGGCGGCGCTGTCCTCGTTCGTCGATCAGCTGCCCAAAGGACTCGACACCCCCGTCGGCGAGCTCGGCGACGAGCTGTCGGGCGGCGAGCGCCAGCGCATCGGGCTCGCGCGCGTGTTTCTGCATGACGCGCCGTTCGTGCTGCTCGACGAGCCGACGAGCAACCTCGACGCGCTCAACGAGGCGGCCGTGCTCCGCGCGCTGTCGGACAACCGCTCCGGCAAGACGGTCGTCCTCGTGAGCCATCGCCCCTCGGCCGCCGCCGTCGCCGACGCGCGGTACTCGGTCGACTGCGGTCGGCTGTCGTAGGGCGCGGCCATCCGGTCGGCGCCGCCAGTGCCGGCGAGCCGCCCGGCTTGCGCCGCCCGGCTCGGTGCGCCCGGCGCCGGAGCCTGCGGCGGGTCGTTGCTGCGGCGGGCTGCTGTTGCGGCTCGGCCGGGCATGGTCGGGGAAGGCCGGCTCACCCCGGTTTTTCCGCCGCCGCTTCTTTCGCCCTTCGCCCTGCTTGGAAAATAAAGATAGGAATACAAGGCCGAACTCTGTTACCATGGGGGCGGATAAGTTAGAGGCGGGTAATCCTAGGCTGTGGCAAGGGCGGCGAGGGCACGGCTCTCTCGTGCATCCCGTCCTCGCGCACGCCCGCTCAGATCCGAAGCGTTTCGAGGAGGAGCACATGACCGGTCGAAAGGATGGAGCCATGAGACGAGGGGCGGAGCGGCTCGCTCGCAAAAGCGCGGCATGCGCGCTCGCGTGCGCGCTCGCGGCGGGATTCGTTCCCGCAGCGGCGCTCGCGACGGAGGACGCGGGCGCGGTCGATGTCGGGCAGGAGGTCGGCATCGAGACCCTGGCCGACCGGACGGACGGGACGGGGCTCGAGGACGGCGCCTATACCGTGTCTGTCGAGATGCGGCAAACGAACCTGACCGATGTCTCCATGACGAACGAGGCGGTCGAGAGCACGGCGACGCTCGAGGTCGAGGACGGCGTCTATTCGATCGTGCTCGATCTGGTCGTCATCGAGGCATCCAGTGGGTCATCCACTCTGACGGGCTACCTCGCGAATTTGGACTACTATCTCACCGGCTTCACCGTCGACTCCCGCTTCGGCACGATCAGCGGAGAGACTTCTTCGGCCGAAGTGCTCGCCTATCAGAAAACCGCCGACGGCGAGGACGTCTACGACGAGTACAACACTTCCGGCAGCAGCAGCTACGTCTATGACGGCCTGTACCCGGCGCAGGTGAGCATCGTGCTCCCGCAGGAGGCGATCGACGCGGTCCAGATCGGCGATGAGGCCGACCCGGGCGCGGGCTACGCGCCGCTTTCGGTGTTCGTCCCGGTCATGGAGGCGATCTCTGCGGGATTGGGCACCCAGACGTGCTACCTGCGCATCGACTGGACGACGCTCGCCGACGCAGACGGCAACGCCGTCGACGCAGGCGATGACGCCGTCGACGCAGACGGTGACGGCTCCGAGGGGGCGATCGACACGTCGGCGCTTGCGGCGGCCATCGAGGCGGCGGCCGCCCTCGAGCAGGGCGACAAATCCGACGATGCCTGGGCGGCGCTCCAAGACGCCATCGAGGCCGCGCGCACGGCGCTCGAAAACCCGACCGACCAGGCCGCCGTCGATGCCGCGACGGCTGTGCTCGAGGCGGCCGTGACGGCGTTCGACGAGAGCGACGGCGAAGAAGCGCTTGACTTCGAGAACCTGCCCGACGGGACGTATAGCGTGAGCGTCGACATGTACCAGACGAACGGAACCTCCCTGTCGATGACCAACGACGCGATCAACCACGACGTCATGCTCACCGTCGAGGACGGCACGTACTACCTCACGTTCGACTTTCAGGGCATTACGCTGAACTCGAGCTTCGGCTACCTCGGCAGCCTGTCGTACTACGATAACGGCTACACGATCTCGGGTGGGAGCGTGACGGGAACGCTCGTGCCGGGGGATGTGCTCTCCGTGCAGGAGAACGAGGACGGCACGCCGATCACCGACGAGTACAGCGAATACAACAACGACACGTATTATCCGAACCAGGTGCGTATCGAATACGTCTCCGACGCGATCGCCGACCCGGACGGCTTCGTGCCGCTGCAGGTGTTCGTGCCGATCATGGAGGCGATTTCTGCGGGCCTGGGAACCCAGGACGTGCTCGCGAAGGTCGACAAGTCCTCCGTCGTGCAGGCATCCGAAACCGACTTCACCGACAACCAAAACAACGCTTCGTCCGGCACGACGACAACGACGCGCAGCTCGCTCACGCAGACGGGAGACTCCGCCGCCGTCGCAACGGCTGCCGCAGCGGCGCTCGCCGTGGCTGGCGCCGTCGTAGCGGGCATCGCGCGCCGTCGCTGCGGCTCCAATAACGAGGAATAGGGAGCATCCATGGGGTTCGATATGCCGCCGTCGACGGAAAGCCGGCTCGCGCGCGCCGCAGCGGGCTTCGCCAGCGCGCGGCTTGCGTGCGCGCTGGCGGGTGCATGCCTCGCGCTTCTTGCCGTGGCGGCGCTTCCCGGCGCCGCCTTCGCGGCGTCGGTCTACACGGCGACGGCGACGCCGTCGTACGCGCATCCCGGCACGGGCGCGATCGAGGACTCCGGCGGGTCGGATTCCCAGGTGCTCGGCACGTCGATGGTCGAAAGCGCGACGGACTCCGCCGCCTTCGTCGAGGTCGACGATGCCGGGAACCGCTATGTGACGATCCGTCTGAAGCTCCAGAACATGGTGTCCGACATCCAATTCCAGGTGGACAACTCGTGGACGGGATCCTTCTCGCCGATCTCCGCCGACATCGTGCAGGAGGACACGTCTGCGCACTCGGCGGACTTTCGCATGGCGGTTTCGGACGAGAGCGCGGTGTTTCGCTGTTCGATGTACGTGACGCCGATGGGGCGAAACGTCGTGTTTTACATCACGCTGTCGAACTACGTCGAGGGCAACAGCGCAGGGTTCGTCCAGCTCGTGACGGACTCGGCCGCCGAGGAGCCGGTCGAGGAGTCCGCCGAGGCGGCGGCCGTCGACACGACGGCGCTCTCGCAGGCCGTCGCCGACGCCCGCGCGATCGAGCAGGGAGACAAGACCGACGAGGCATACGGCGCCCTCCAGGCGGCGATCGCCGCCGCCGAGGCCGTGCTCGCCGCGCCGGCCGACCAGGCCGCCGCCGACGAGGCCGTATCCGCGCTGGCGGCCGCCGTCGAGACGTTCAACGCGAGCGAGGACGTCATCGTCGTCGAAGAAGAGGGAGAGGAAGAGGAGGTCGCGAGCGGGGTCGCCGCGTTCGACGCGGAGGGCAACGAGATCGCCGAGGAGGAGTCCTCCGGAGTCCCCGTCGCGCTCATCGTCGTCGGCGTGGCGGTCGTCGCAGCCGTCGCAGCCGTCGTCGCATGGCGCATGCGCGCGTCCCGCACGAGCGCTTCTGCGGCTGCGGCGGCCGCTGCGGCGCAGCCGACGGAGGACGTGCGGGAGCGCCCGGCCTCTGCCGGGGAACCGGCCGCCGCCGAGGCGGAGCCGACGGCGCCGCTTGCCGACCCGGCCGCCCCGACCGCCCCGCTGCCTGCGGCCGAGACCGCATCGCTCGATGCCTCCGCCGGCGATTCGGCCGAGAGCACGGAACGCACCGATGGCGATGGCTCCGGAAGATAGTCGCGCGCCCGTGACGCCGTGCGCGCCCGTGACGCGCCGCGCCTTCCTCGGCGCCTGCGCGGCATTCGCGGCGGGGTCTGCGGCGGGGGCGCTTTCGGGCTGCGTTGATCAGCACCCCGACGACGCCGCAGCCTCCGACGGCGACGCGTCGTCGGGCGCGGGGCTGCGGCTCATCGCGACGACGCCCGCGATCGCCGAGATCTGCGACCGGCTCGACCTCGACCTCGTCGGGGTCTGCGAGTCGGACAACGTTCCCGAGCGCTACGCCGAGGTCGAGCGAGTCGGCGCGCCGATGTCGCCCGACCTCGAGATCGTCTCGTCGCTGTCGCCGGACTACGTGCTCTCGCCGAACACGCTCCAAAGCGACCTGCAGCCCCAGTACGCCGCTGCGGGCGTCGCGGCGCTGTTTCTCGACCTCAAGAGCGTCGAGGGCATGTACGCCTCCATCGACGACCTCGGCGACCTGCTCGACTGCCGCGAGGAGGCAGACGCGCTCATCGCCGAGTACGAGGAGTTCATCGAGGAGTATCGGGCGAGCGTCGAGGGGTCGGCCGCTCCGAGCGTGCTCGTGCTCATGGGCCTGCCGGGGTCCTACATCGTCGCGACGGAGAACAGCTACGTCGGCAGCCTCGTGGAGCTCGCGGGCGGCGAGAACATCTACGCCGGCACCGACGAAGAGTTCCTCTCTGTGAACACCGAGGACATGCAGTCCCGCGACGCCGACGTCATCCTGCGCGCCGCGCACGCCCTGCCCGACGAGGTCGCCGCGATGTTTGCCGAGGAGTTCGAGACGAACGATATTTGGCGCCATTTTCGCGCCGTGCAGGAGGGGCGCGTCTACGATCTGCCCTACGACCTGTTCGGCATGAGCGCGACGTTTTCCTACCCCGACGCGCTCGACCACCTCCGGCCGTTGCTGTACGAGGAGGATGCGTGATCGGGAAGGGGCGCATCGCGCTGACCTACGTTGCGACCGCAACTGCCCTCGCCGCGCTGTTCTTCCTAGCCGCCAACACGGGCAGCCTCCAGGTGTCGCCCGGCGAGCTTTTAAGCGGCCTGTTCGTCGCGTACGACGAGAACGTTGCGACCATCTACGACCTGCGCTTCCCGCGCATCCTCATCGCGATCGTCGGGGGCGCCGCGATCGCCGTGTCGGGCGTGCTGCTTCAGGCGTCCATCCGCAACCCGCTCGCCGACCCGGGCATCATCGGCATCAGCTCGGGCGCGAGCCTCGCTGCCGTCCTCGTGACGGCCTTCGTGCCGGCGCTCTACTTCTTCACGCCCGTCATCGCGTTCGCGGGCGGCATGGTCGCGTTCCTCCTCGTGTACAGCCTGTCGTGGCGCGGGGGGCTGTCGCCCTTGCGCGTCGTCCTCGTCGGCGTCGCCGTATCGACGATGTTCTCGGGGCTGCTCACGGCCTTCAATTCGGGCACGGGGTCGACGTTTTCGGGCGTCGCGAGCCTCGTGAACTCGAACATCACGATGAAGACCTGGGACGACTTCACGACGCTTTTCGCCTACGCCGTCGTCGGGCTTGCGCTCGCGGTGCTCGCGTCGAAGCGCTGCGACCTGCTCGCGCTCGAGGACAAGACGGCGCGCTCGATCGGCATCGACATCGACCGCACGCGCATCGTCGTGTCGGCCGTCGCCGTGCTGCTCGCCTCGATATCGACGGCGATCATCGGGGCGATCAGCTTCCTCGGCCTCATCGTGCCGCACATCGCGCGCATCCTCGTCGGCACGGCGCACCGCTGCCTCATCCCCTACTCGATGCTGCTCGGAGCGCTCGTGCTGCTCGCCGCAGACACGATCGGCCGCACGATCGCCGCGCCGTACGAGATCAGCGCCGCCGTCATCATGTCGGTCGTGGGCGGGCCGGTGTTCATCGTGCTGCTGCGGAAAGCGAGGGGCGGCTATGGCGAATAACGCGAGCGCGGCCGCGCGGCCGGACGCCCCGGCGCCTGCGGCCGGGCCGGTGCCCGGCGCCGTGTTCACGGTGGCGGGACTGTCGTTTTCCTACGGGAGCACGCGCGTCTTTGACGGGCTTGACCTGGCGCTTCCCGAAGGCAAGATCACGACGATCATCGGGGCGAACGGGTCGGGCAAGTCCACCCTGTTCAACCTCATGACGAAAAACCTCGCGCCCGACGCGGGAGCCGTCTTTCTGCGCGGCGGCAACGTCGCCGACCTCTCCCTGAAAGACTTCGCGCGGCTCGTCGCCATCGTGCACCAGACGAACACGGTTCCTCCCGGCCTGTCGGTCAAACGCCTCGTCAGCTACGGGCGCTCGCCCCACCATCGATTCGGCCAGACCTCGCACACCGACGAGGACGACCGCATGATCGCGTGGGCGCTCGAGACGTGCGACTTGGCCTCGCGCGCGGAGGAGCCCCTCTCGGCGCTGTCGGGCGGGCAGCGGCAGCGGGCGTGGATCGCGATGTCGCTCGCGCAAGGGACGAAGGTGCTGCTGCTCGACGAGCCGACGACGTACCTCGACGTACGCTACCAGCTCGACGTCCTCCGGCTTGTCAGGCGGCTCAACCGCGAGTTCGGGATGACGGTGGTGATGGTGCTCCACGACATCAACCAGTCGCTCCACTACAGCGACGAGGTCGTCGCGCTCGCGGGCGGACGCGTGGTCGCGCAGGGAGCGCCCGACCGCGTCGTGTCGTCGGATCTCGTGCGGGAGGTCTACGGCATCGACCTCGAGGTCGTGACGATCGGCGCGCGCCCGTTCGTGCTCGCCGTGTGACGGCGACAGGGGCCGCCCGAAGGAGGCGGGGCAGACGGACGCCCGCCCGGGACGGCGCCGCGATTCGGCGGG
>CAZBEP010000027.1:11189-12415 GCA_964490925.1 uncultured Eggerthellaceae bacterium
CGCCCGCCTGCTGTGCCTCTCTGCCCGGGCGCGGCGTGGGAGAAGGCGCGTTCTCCGGCAGTCGGAGGCATCCGGCGGCCGGCGAGAGGAAGATGCGAAGGAAGGACGAATCATGGCGGAGGACAAGGCGATGCGCGCGGAGGGCGCTTCCGCTACCGGCGAGAAGCGTGCGACGGCGCCGCAAAAACGGGGTAAGACGCGGTATCTCTGGGCCGCAGCGGGGTTCGTCATGTTCGGCTTCGGCATGGTCGGGGTGGTGCTTCCCGTTCTTCCGACGACCCCGTTCATGCTCGTGGCGGCGTTCTGCTTCGCGCGAAGCTCCGACCGGCTCGACGAGTGGTTCAAATCGACGAAGATCTATAAGCGCGTCTTGGAAAACTACGTCAAGAAGCGCGCGATGACGGTGAAGGTGAAGCTTTCCATCATCGTCCCCGTGACGGTGCTGCTCACCATCGCGTTTTTCCTCATGTCCCGCGTGCCCGTGGGGCAGGCGGTGCTCGTGGTCGTATGGGTCGGCCACATCGTGTACTTCGGGTTCGTCGTCAAGACCAGCCGGGAGGGGTAGGCGGTTCGGACTGGCGCCGCCACGAAGCGGGGACGTTGCCGGCGGGGTATACTGCCGAGGCGCGTTCGGCCGCCGAGGTGTACCGCTGGCGGGCGCCGCCGGCGCGCGTGCGGCCGGCGGGCGTGCGACCTCACGACGGCTGCGCGCCGTCCCCGAGGTCGCGCTTGATCTGCGTGGTCGACACTTCGGGCGTGCGCGGCAGGTACACGACTTCGCACCCCTCGTCTGCAAGGAAGTCGAAGCGTCCCTTCCAGTCGTCGCCGATGGCGAATACGTCTATTTTGTACTCTCGGATGTCGGAGACCTTCTGCGCCCAGGACTGCTCGGGGATCACGAGATCGACGTAGCG
The DNA here is from genome assembly GCA_964490925.1 of uncultured Eggerthellaceae bacterium. Lineage (GTDB taxonomy): Bacteria > Actinomycetota > Coriobacteriia > Coriobacteriales > Eggerthellaceae > CAZBEP01. Next base: position 12,104 of record CAZBEP010000027.1, read on the forward strand.
GACGGCCTCGAGCAGGGCCTTGCGCCGCTCGTAGGGAAAGTAGCACCGCTTCCCCTTTTCGACCAGATTGAACTCGTCTGTCGACAGGGCGACGACCAGATAGTCGCCAAGCTGCCTGGCTTGGCGCAGGAGGTTGATGTGCCCGTAATGGAGCAGGTCGAACGTGCCGTACGTGATGACGCGCCTCATGCGTGGCTCCTTTCGCTTTCCTGATCGTACAGGATAGCAGACGAGGCCGCCTTCGCGTCTGTGACCGCATCGGCGATGAGATCCGCCTGGTATTCCGCATTCATCGCGACGCGCCCGGCCTCG
>CAZBEP010000028.1:0-11608 GCA_964490925.1 uncultured Eggerthellaceae bacterium
TGCGAGCTCTAGCGCATGAGCAGGCGCAGCAGCTTGATCTTGTCGCGGAACGGGGGCACGCGCACGGGCAGCTCGAGCCAGGTGCCCTTCTTGAGCGTCGACTTGTAGTGCGTGAACGTGTCGAACCCGACCTTGCCGTGGTAGGCGCCCATGCCGGAGTTTCCCACGCCGCCGAAGCCCATGTGGTTGTTCGCGAGGTGGATGACGACGTCGTTGATCGTCGCGCCGCCGAAGGGCAGCTCGCGGATGACGCGCTGCTGCACCTGCCTGCTGTCGGAGAACACGTAGCAGGCGAGCGGCTTCTCGAACGTGCGGACGACGCCGAACGCCTCGTCGAGCGTCCGGTACGCGATGACGGGCAGCACCGGCCCGAAGATCTCCTCGCCCATGACCGGGTCGTCGAGCGTCACGCCGCGCAGGCAGGTCGGCTCGATGCGCAGCGTGTTCGCGTCGCCGCGCCCGCCGAAGGCGACGGTCGCGTTCGGGTTGCGGCGCTCGATGAGCCCCATGACGCGCTCGAAGTGCCGGGCGTTGATCATGTGCGGCCACTCGTCGCAGGAAAGGACGTCGTCGCCGTAGTACCGGTGGAAGCACGCGTCGAGCCTCTCCACGAGCTCGTCGACGACGCCCTCGTGCACGAGGAGGTAGTCGGGTGCCACGCAGGTCTGGCCGGAGTTGATGCCCTTGCCCCACGCAATGCGCTGTGCGGCGCGCCCCACGTTGGCCGTCTCATCGACGATGCAGGGGCTCTTTCCGCCGAGCTCGAGCGTGACGGGCGTGAGCGTTTTCGCGGCGGCGGCCATGACGGTGCGCCCGACGCCGGGGCTGCCCGTGAAGAAGAGGTGGTCCCACCTCGCCCCGAGCAGCCAGTCGTTCATCGCGCCGGAACCGGGGAACCCGCAGACGAACTCAGGATCGAACACCTCGGCGATCATTTCGATCAAAAGCTCGCTCATGGCGCGCGAGGTGCGCGAGGGCTTGAGCGCCACGCAGTTGCCCGCCGCGATCGCATCGACCATCGGCACGAGCGCGAGCTGGAGCGGGTAGTTCCACGGCGAGAGCACGAGCACGACGCCGAGCGGGTTCGGATAGACCTTCGAGGAGGACCGGAAGTGAACGATGGGCGTGGCGACGCGCCGGGGCCGCGCCCAGCGGCGCATCTTTCTGCGCATGAGGTTGATCTCGTCGTAGACGATGCCGAGCTCGGTGGCGTAGCCTTCGAAGTGCGCCTTGCCGAGGTCTTTCCGCAGCGCGTCGAGCGCGCGCTGCTCATTGGCCTTGAGCCAGGCTTTGAGGTCGGAAAGCGCGCGAAGCCGGCGTTCGATCGGCATCGTGGCGCCGGTTGCGAAATAGTCCTGCATCCGCTGCGCCTGCGCGCGGACGTCCTCGGCGGATTCGAATGCGAGCGGCGTGCCCATATGCTGTCCTTTCGTGCCTGCGTGCCGTCCGGCGGGCGCCGCTTCGCGCGCCTGCCGGACGAAGGCGTGGCCGCGCGCGACGCGTTCGCAACGCTATTCGTAGACCGCTTCGAGGATCTCGGTTGCGGCCTCGACCGTCACCTCGGCGGCGTTGTAGAGCGCCGAGCCGTCGTAGCGCGCCTGCTTGGCGACGTCGGCGATCATGGCGCGCTCGACGCCGAGCTCGGCAAGGGTGAGCGGCACCCCGTAGACGTCGCGGTACATCCGATTGACGGCGAACAGCTCGTCGCGGAAGGCCCCGTCGCGCGCCGCCGGCGAGGCGTCGCGGCCAAGCTCGGCATCGCGGGCGGGCGACAGCGCGCCGAGCAGCTCGCCGTAGGCGCCGGCATGGATGCCGTGGGCGATGTTGTATGCGACGCAGTGGGGCAGAAGCATCATCATCGCTTGCCCGTGCGGGATGCGGGCGAGCCCGCCGAGCGCATGCCCGATCGAGTGCACGATGCCCACCATCGCGTTGCTGAACGCCGCGCCCGCCATGAGCGAGGCGACGGCGAGCGACAGGCGTGCGTCGATGTTGCCGGGTTCCGCGCAGGCCGTGGGCAGATCCTTCGCGATGAGGCGGACGGCCTGGTGCGCCAGTGCGTCGGACACGGGGTTTTTCTGCGTGGAGGTGTATGCCTCGACCGCATGGGTGAGCGCGTCCATGCCGGTGGTCGCCGTGAGCTTCGGCGGCAGCGAGGCGGTGAGCGCCGGGTCGAGGATCGCCACGCGCGGTACGAGCAAATACGACGTGAACGACAGCTTCGCGTGCTTGTCCGCGTCGGCCACCACCGCCACGAGCGTGACCTCGCTGCCGGTGCCGGCCGTCGTGGGCACGGCGACGATGGGCGGCAGGTCGGCGGAAAGGATCTCGGAGCCCTGCAGCGTCGCGAAGTCGGCGCCCGCGCACGAAAGCGAGGCCGCCGCGCCCTTCGTCGTATCGATGACCGACCCGCCGCCGATCGCGATAAAGCCGTCGCAGCCGCGATCCGCGTAGAGGCGCGCGACCTCGTTCACGACGTCGAGGGACGAGTCGGGCGGCACGCGGTCGAAGAGCTCGTAAGGCAGACCCGCCTCGTCGAGCACGCGCGTGAGCTTTCCCGACACGCCGAGCTTCGCGAGTCCCTGATCCGTCATGACGAGGGGGCGCGAAACGCGCAGGCTCGCGAGTTCTCCGGGGGTCTTGTCGAGCGCGTGGCTTCCGGCGACGATCTTCGTCGGGCAGAAGAACTCGAAACCGTGCATGGTCGCCTACCTTTCTTCGGCGCGGTATGCCGCGCGCCAGCCGAAGAACATGCGCAGCAGCGCGGTGAACATATAGGTGAGCGCGACGCCGGCGTCATTGGGGCCGCGGGTGGAAAACGCCCGCTCGGCAAGCGCCCTCTTGAGCGTCATGTTCGCGCTGAAGCAGTCGAACGCGTAGGCGAGCGATCGGAACTCGATCACGTAGTCGATCGTCTGCGCGGCGGGGTCGGCCGAGGGAAGGCCGCTTCCCGGCTCGACGTCGCGGGCGACGCGCGCGGGCGGCACGCGCCTGAGCGAGCCGGCCTTTGTTTTCGCGCAGACGCACGAGAGGCCGGTTCCCGCCACGGCGATCTTGAACGTGCAGCCGGGGGCGAGGTAGTCGATCTCGGCCTGGATGCGCTTGGATTCGTGGCGCAGCACGGAGATCAGAAGCGGGAGCAGCCGCAGCAGGACGCGGACGTAGAGCGCCTGGAGGCGGCTGCCTGCGTTGCGGCGTTCCGGAGCGGGGCGTGGCATTGCGAGCCTTTCGTCGATGGACGCCGGGGGCGGTACGTGCCAGGCCGCATGTCCGGCATCGGTTCGTACGCGCCCATGGTAGCAGAAAGCCCGCCCTCCGGGGCCGCTGCGATGCGGTTGCGCTGCGCGGGGTGCGGCTGGCGTTCCAAAGCGGGCTCGCGTCTGCGGGGAGGCTCCGCGCGGGGGCGCCCGCCGAGCGCGCGAAGCGTCGGTCGGTCGCCGGGAACCCCGTCGCCGCCCGCGTGCCGAGCTTTCCGTCGGATGTGGGGGCGGCGTTCCTCCCTCTGTGGACGTTCGGTGGGGGCAAGGTGAAGGAAACGCGGCGCGAAGGTGGCGGTTTCGCTTGTTTCCCCTGCTTCTGGAAGCAGTTTTCGTCCGCGCGTGGTAAGGTCTCCCCGTGGAAACGTCAGGCACCTCGCCGGCCTGGGAACGGGTCGGCGGTTCCTGTAAGAAAGGGGCGATAGCTTATGGCGGACGAACCGATTACGGGCGCTCCCGGTTCAGGCGACGGTTCTCAGGAGAGGCCGGTGCGGCATGCGGGCGACAGCGATTACCGACCCGATTGGGTGCGGATAGAAGGCGGGACTTCCTCTGCGCAGCAGGGAGGTGCGGCAAGGGCGCAGCAAGGCTCTATGCAGGCGGGCTTCGCCGGGGCAGAGGCGCGCGCGACGGCTCCGCTTCATCAGAACCTGTCCGCTGCCGGCCAGCCGCAGGCCGACTACGGACAGGCGCAGCCGGGCTACGGGTTCGAGCCGCAGCAGGCGCGCCTTGCCCAGCAGCAGGCGCAGCCGACGGGGCAGCCGGGCGTCGCATACGGCGCCCAAAGCGCCCATGCCGCCCAAGGCGCCCATGCCGCATATGCGGGCGGAGTCGGCGGGCCGGGTTTTGCCCCCGCGCCTGTGGTGCCCCAGAGCTCGCAGCATAAGAAGGTCGCGGCCGGCACCAAGACCTTCCTCATCGCGTTTGCCGGCGCTGCAGTCGCGTGCATCGTCGTGATCGCCGTCGCGATGGGCGTCGGGCTGTTTTCGACGCACGTGACGATCGGATCCACCTCGTCCACCGAGATCACCGCGACCGAGGACGACTCGACGCTCGCCGAGCAAGTCGCCGAGAAGGCGCTTCCGTCGGTGGCGGCCATCACGGTGTACGCGCAGCAGAGCAGCGGATCCTCGATGCTCGACTACTTCTACGGCTTCGGCGGCTCGAGCGAGTCGAGCGAGCTTGTCGAGTACTCGCAGGGCAGCGGCGTCGTCCTCACCGAGGACGGCTACATCCTGACGAACCAGCACGTCATCGAGGGCGGCTCGGCCTTCGAGGTCACCGTCGACGGGCAGACCTACGACGCGGAGCTCGTCGGCTATGACTCGAGCAGCGACATCGCGGTGCTCAAGTGCTCGGACGCGAGCGGACTCACCCCGATCGAGATCGCCGACTCCGACGAGATCACCGTCGGCGAATGGGTGATGAGCATCGGGTCCCCGTTCGGCCTCGAGCAGTCGGTGGCGACGGGCATCGTGTCGGCGACGAGCCGGTCTCAGATCGTGAGTTCGAGCACCGACGGCTCGACGACGGTCTACACGAACCTCATCCAGACCGACGCCGCCATCAACCCGGGCAACTCCGGAGGCGCGCTCGTGAACTCCGACGGGCAGCTCATCGGCATCAACACGCTCATTACCTCGTATTCGGGCAACTACTCCGGAGTCGGGTTCGCCATTCCGTCGAACTACGCGGTAAGCCTTGCCGAGCAGCTCATCAGCGGCGAAACCCCCACGCACGCCTCTTTGGGCGTCACGATGACGACGATCGACTCCTCCGACGCGCAGCGCTACGGGTTTTCGGCCGACTCCGGCGCGTACGTCACGGGCGTCGAGAGCGGCTCTGCCGCCGACGCCGCCGGCATCGAGGTGGGCGACATCATCACCGCCGTCGACGGCGAGGAGATCGAAGGCGCGTCCGACCTGCAGCTCGCCATTCGCTCGCACGATCCCGGCGACACCGTGACGATCACGGTGAACCGCAACGGCGAGGAGATCGATCTCGAGGCGACGCTCGGCGAGGACGCGAACGAGACGTCGATGTCGACGCAACAGGAGAGCTACGGGTCGGACTCCGGCAGCCTGTAGGCGGCTGTTCGGCGGCGAACCGGGCGGCGGCATCGTCCGCCCGCGCCGCCGCCTTCCCTTGCCTCCGCGCAATCGAGAACAACACGACGGGAGGGACTCCCCAAGCTGGAGTCCCTCCCGTTTTTTAGTACGTCTAGGGAAAGGCCGATCGATTCATTTCGCCCGCCTTCGCAAGCGTGTCTTCTCGAAGGAGGAGCGCCGACGGCTGCACTTCTGGTATTGTTGATTTTCATGACAGGTTGGAGATTTCCCTCACAAGGGTTTTATCTCCCCCCTCTATCCGTTAAACTTCCTTCGTCACGATTGGGACGAAGGAGAACCCTGCTTCGTGAAGGTGTTTCATGCAGACGATGAGAATCGCAAACGTCCTCTTAGAAGACAGCCCGCGTTTGGTCAGCTACCCATCCTTGTATTGCCGATCGACGTCCCCCGTGTTTTTCGATCAGGGGGAGAATGCCTGGAGGCTCCACGGTTCGGGCTCGTTCGACTTCACGACTTATTTCAACTCCGTCTCCATTGCGAAGTGGCGTAGGTATACGAACATCGGAACGCTGTTCCTTCATCTTGAGATAAAGGGTGCTTCGTGCTCACTCACTCCGACTCATGCGGACGCTTTCTCTCGAGATGCGTCTCAGAGGTCGGAATTGGCCGTCGAGAAGCCGGCGGACGATGCCTGGCATGCGTTCGATCTTGAAATTCCCTCCGATGACACCGACGTCCTTGTCGGATTCCTTATTGAGAGCGAGGGCTCGGTGCTCTTCCGAGAAGGCTATTATTACACCGAAATCGAGGAAAGCATCCTGAACGAGATCGAGCTTTCGTTGGCAACGACGACGTTCAAAAAAGAAAGCTACATCCTTGCCAACATCGGGCTTTTGAAGAAGGAGATCATCGACTCTGACGAGCCGATTTCCGAGCATATCCGCGTGCACGTGATCGACAACGGGTCGACCCTCGATGCGGCAGCGCTTTCCGACGAGAGGGTGACCGTTCATCCGAACAACAATGTTGGCGGATCAGGCGGGTTTGCCTACGGTATGATCGTTTCGCTTGAGCAGGATGTTCCAGCCACCCATGTGCTGCTGATGGACGACGACGTGGCGGTGTCTCCCGAAAGCATTAAACGCACGTATACCTTGTTGCAGCTGTTAAAGAAGGAGTATCACGACTCGTTCATCAGTGGCGCGATGCTGAATTACGAAATCGACGAGGATTTCTGGGAAGACACGGGGTTTATGAGCAAGGAAGGCCGCTTTAGCCCGGTCAAGCCGCCGGCGCGTGTAACGCTCCTGCAAGACCTGGTGTGTAGCGAAGCCTTTCAACCGGCAGAGGAATGGGTCGATCAGATGTATGCAGCGTGGTGGTATTGCTGCATCCCAGCCTCCATAATACGTCGCGAGGGCTTGCCGCTGCCGTTTTTCGTTCGTTGCGATGACGCCGAGTACGGCATTCGCTGCAAACCGAACTTCATCACGATGAACGGCATTTGCATTTGGCACCTCTCCTTTCATGCGCGTTACAGCGCAGCTGTCGAGCGCTATCAAACGACGCGGAACACCCTGATCTCCCAAGCGACGACCGGCATGGCGCCAAAGTCCGATTTCTTACGTGAACTGCACAATAATATACAGCTCGAACTCAAGAAGTTTAACTATGACGATGCCGAGCTCTTGCTCGATGGTTTCGAAGATTTCATGAAAGGGCCGGATTTTATAGCCGAGCCAGGCAAGGTCGAGGAGTGCTTCCTTCGCTCGATAAAAAAAGCCGAGAAGTTGTATTCATTTGCCGAACTACAGAAACAGCTTGATGAGATCGAGGGCGTCGATCTAGACCTTTCGGCCTTGACGGTCGACGAGATCAACAGAGACTTTCCGCGCACGCGTTGGCAGGCTTTCGTTGATTTCGTGACCTTCAATGGCCAGCGAACTCCGTTTGCGGGCAATGCTCAGGGTGTCGCTGTCATTCCATCGGCCGGCTGGATCTTCCCGCCGGGTAAGATCAGAAAGAAGAACGTTATTGTCGTCATCGATCGGTACAATCGAAAAGGGGCCGTCCGTTATCGCGATCGGGCGCGTTTCCGCAGCATCCTCAATCGTTATAACAAGGATCTTGTGTACTATAAGGTTCATCGGGGGGCTATCGAGAGGCAGTACCGAGCAGCTCGGGAGCGCCTTACGTCGTTTGAGTTCTGGAAAGAGTACCTTGGAAAACGCTGATCAATTCATTTTGCCTGCCTTAAGCCCCGTGCCTTATCGCCCGGCGCCTTAAGCCCCATCGGCACAGGTCGCGGCACCTCACCGAGGCTTGCGTTCGCAAACGCTTTGGCAGGGGGCAGATTCGAGCAAAAGCGATTAATCAACGTTTCCTCGGGAGAGGAGAGGGCCCAAGCCGGAACGCGTTCGGCTTGGGCCCTCGCTACGCTTGTTCCGTTGATGCAGCTCAACGGGGAGACGGCTTTATGAGGGCAAAGCAAAGACGTCTTTGCTTTGCCCTGCGGGGACTCTTCGCCCCGACCCATTTGCGTGTTTGATCTTTGCTATTCGTTCCCGCCGAGCACGTCGCGTATGAGAACGGTGAAGATCTTGGCCGCCTGGGCGCGGGTGGCCCCGTCGGTCGGCATCAGCTCGCCGGTGTTGAGGTCGCCGGTGAGGATGCCCCTCTCGTAGCACCACGCCATATGGGACACCGCGAACAGGGTGACCGTCGAGCGGTCGGGGGCCGCGTCGAAGCCGGCGGTGTCGCTGGCGGTCGTGTCGATGCCCGCCCACGAGGCGACCCTGCTCGCGATCGTGGCAAGCTGCTCGCGGGTGATCGGGTCCTCAGGCCCGAACAGCCCCGTCTCCTCCCCGGTGGCCGCGTCCTCGTACCCGGTGACGATGCCCTCCCGATAGCACCACTCGACGGCGGCGTTGTAGTAGTACGTCTCGGGCAGGTCGGAGAATACGCCCGACGACGTCGCGTACTGGCCGGGGTCGGTCGTCGCCTCGGAGTCCGGGTTCGCCCAGCGGTAGACGATCGTCGCGACCTGGCCGCGGGTGAGTCCGTCGTTTGGCCCGAACTCGCCGGTGAGGTTGCCGTCGCCGTCGCGATAGCCGCTCATCAGACCGGTGGTCACCACGTAGTCGATCCAGCCCTCGGTCGAGTACCACGCATCTGTGGATACGTCGGTGAATATGGGGGAGCTCGGCAGATCTGTCGTCCACCCGGCGCTTTCGCGCAGCTCCCAAATGACCTTCTTCGCGTCCGGATCAGTTACGGTGATGATCGTGCCGTGACGTGGGCCGTTGTTGGCGTCGTTGTTGACTTCGTCGTTGGTCAGAACGTTTCCAGAGCTATCGTAGGCGTTGATGCGCATGGGTTCGCTCCAGCTTGCTGCTTCAATGCTGTCTGAAAACTGCATATGCGTGCCCGTAGTGTAGTTCGGATACTGCGACAGCTCGTCAGTGAGGAAGAAGTATCTGCCGTTGAATTTGGTGAGCGAGGGCGCCTCGTAATTGGTCACGACGTTGTAGTTGATCGAAGTCCATGCATCTGGATTCGAGCAGTCGTTGAGGTCTTCGATCGCCCAGATTTCATTGGTGACGCCGTCTCTTTTGATGCTCAGATACGCCGTTGAATCCTCGAAGTACAGCGAGCCGTCTATGCGGTTCGAACTGAAGGCCCAGCTGGGCAATTCGATCGGGCGTGCTTCTTCTGCAACGATGGTGTAACTGTTTTTTGTGGGATCGACTGCGGGGTCGTTTGAAGCGGAGAGCTCGGTGATCTTGATCAGGTACGGATACATGGTGTCGACGGTTGCTTCTCCGTGATACTCTCCATATCGTCCGATGCTCACAACGACGTATATATTTCCATCCTCGCCAACGGCCCAGTCCGCCGCCACGGCGTCAAACTGTCCGGACGTGCCGTTGTTTTGAAAGCCTTCCGGTACCTTCATCTTGGTAAACAGAGGGTCGCTCCAATGCACGAGATCCAGAGAGTAAGTGATCCCCAAGCGCAGGGTGCCGTCATCGCCGCTGTTGCTCTCGTTGTTGATCATCCAGAAATAGCCGTCATGGTAGATGATGCTCGGGCAGCTGATGGTGTAGATGTCGTAGCTCCGCGACCAGCCGTCGCCCACGAAGGGATTGCTCTCCGACCCCGACCCATATGCGAGGTTGCTACTTGAACTGTCTGGCGTCAGGTCGACGAATGCCTCGCCGATCTTCTCGAAGTTGTATCCGTCGTATGACATGTAGATAGAATTGGTGCTATCGTTGAGGCTGTTCGTAAATACTGCCAGCATAACGTCGGGCAGCTCTTCGTCCGACTCATCAGCGGCCTGTGCAGGAACGACCAAACCGCCTGCGACTAAAGCAATGGTTACGGCGACGGCGCAGAGCCACCGACCTCTTCTGAGGCTTTTCCGAATGATCCCCATAGTTGCTCCTTTCGTTCGACGTTGTTTTTGCTGATCAAATAGTATGCAAATCACCCCATCATAATAACTACTCTTTTTTCAGTAGTCTAGGTGCGAGTAGCCCAGTCTCGGTAAACTTAACTCGCACAATGCCATTATCGAAGTCGGGGAAGGGCGGATTCGGGTATGATGACCGGTTAGGGAAACGGGTGAAGCGCATGATCTTCGTTTCCTGGGACAATGATGACCGCAGGGCAGAGTGCGCGCGCGGTGGGCGGGGTGGCCTGACGAGCGCCGCCTTCTCGATTCTGAAAGCCTGCGTCGCGAAGTGGGAAAGGATCTCGTATGGCCGAAGGCTACAAGTACAACCGGGTCCTGCTCAAGCTGTCGGGTGAGGCGCTCGCGGGCAACCAGGGCTACGGCATCGACCCGAAGGTCGTCGACGACCTCGCCGAGCAGATCGCCGAGATCGTGTGCGATGGCGTGCAGCTCGCCGTCGTCGTAGGCGGCGGCAACATCTTCCGCGGGCTTGCGGGCTCGGCCGAGGGCATGGATCGCGCCCAGGCCGACTACATCGGCATGCTCGCGACCGTTATGAACGCGCTCGCCCTGCAGGACTCCTTCGAGCGCCACGGCATCTTTTCGCGCGTGCAGAGCGCCATCGCGATGCAGGAGGTCTGCGAGCCCTACGTCCGCCGCCGCGCCGTGCGCCACCTGGAGAAGGGCCGCGTCGTCATCCTGGCCGCCGGTACGGGGAACCCCTATTTCACCACCGACACGACCGCCGCGCTTCGCGCCTGCGAACTCGACGTGGACGTGCTCATGAAGGCGACGAAGGTCGACGGCGTCTACGATAGCGACCCGAAGTCCAACCCCGACGCGAAGCGCTTCGACCGCATCTCCTACCTCGACATCATCTCGCGCGGCCTCAACGTCATGGATACGACGGCGACCTCGCTGTGCATGGACAACAACATGCCGATGATCGTGTTCGACCTCACCGAGCACGGCAACATCAGGCGCGCGCTGCGCGGCGAAAACGTCGGAACGACGGTCGAATAGCGGGGCTCATACGGTAAGATAGCGGCGTAGACGGTCGCAAGGAGGCAACGCAATGGCACACGAGATTCTGACGAAGGCCGAAGAGCGGATGAAGAAGACGGTCGCGGCTCTCGGGGAGAACTTCGCGTCGGTGCGGACGGGTCGCGCGAACGCGATGCTTCTCAACAAGATCAAGGTCGACTACTACGGCGTGCCGACTCCGGTGAACCAGATGGCCGCCGTCAAGACGCCCGATGCCCGCATGCTCGTCATCGAGCCGTGGGACAAAGGCACCCTGCGCGGCATCGAGCAGGCGATCCTCGCGAGCGATCTCGGCGTGACGCCCTCGAACGACGGATCCGTCATCCGCCTGCCGTTCCCCGCGCTCACCGAGGAGCGCCGCCGCGAGCTCGTCAAGCAGTGCAAGGCGTTCGCCGAAGAGGCGCGCGTCGCCGTCCGCAACGCCCGCCGCGAAGCGAACTCCGCCTTCGAGCGCGCCGTCAAAGACGACGGCCTGCCCGAGGACGAGCAGCGCCGCGCCGAAGGAGAGATCCAAAAGCTCACCGACAGATACATCGCCCGCATCGAAGAGGAGTTCAAGAAGAAGGAAGCGGAAGTGATGGAGATCTAGGTTCCGTCGGCCTGCCGGCCGCCGGAACGAGCCGACGCTGCGGCGCCCCCTGGCGCACCATCTCGCGGCTCCAAGCCCTAGGGGTTCCGTCGGCCTGCCGGCCGCCGGAACGAGCCGACGCTGCGGCGCCCCCTGGCGCGCCATCTCGCGGCTCCAAGCCCTCGTCGCGTACGGTGTACGCGTCCTCGGGCTT
>CAZBEP010000029.1:0-11419 GCA_964490925.1 uncultured Eggerthellaceae bacterium
AACGAAAGCCCGACTCGGCAGTACGCAGGTAGCGACCGAAACGCTCGACCACGCCCCGCTGGTAGGGGCGCACGATGCGCACGCCCAACAAAAAGAGTACGACTAGCACAACGACAGCGACGATCACCGCAATCATCTTGATCCTCCATATCTCCCGCACGGCCTCCTCGGCCGCATTTGCCTTCCGAGCGAGCCGGCGGCGGCTACATGCCGCCCATACCGCCGCCGCCCATACCGCCTCCCATGCCCATGCCGCCTCCGGAGCCGCCGCCCATACCCATGCCGCCGCCCATGCCGCCGCCGCCGGAGCCGCCGCCGCGACCGCCGCCGCCGCCGAACAGGTTGCCGATCGCACCGGTGACTCTGCCAAGGCCGTCGACGAACTTGTCGAAGCTCGTCTCCTTCATAGTGCCGTCGGGGTTGACCTCGCGGCCGTTGATGCGCGCCGAGCGCCCTTCGCCGCCGCGGCCGCGCCTGGCGCCGGCCTCGTTCATACCAGGGACGTCAGTCGTCCCGACCTCGTAGCGCGACTGCTCCTCGAGATTGCGGGCGCGCATTTCGGTGAGCGCCTTCTCCTCTTCGGAGGGCTCGTAGGAAAGCTGGCTCAAACTCGGCCGCATCGCGCCGGGATCGGGGCGCAGGGGAACGCCGTTCGAGTCGACGGCGACGAACGGCGAAACGGCGCTCGGAAGCGGGGCGGGCGCGTTCTGCTGCGCCTCGGCTGCCTCGGCGCGCAGCCGCCCGGCAGCCGACGCCTCGACTGCAGCGAGAGCCTGGTCATACGTTATGCCGTCCTCTTTCGGAGCGGCTCTCCTCCCAGGCCCGCCCGCACCCGGCTCCGGCGGGGCTCCTCTTTGCGCGCGCTCGCGCAGCTTCGATTCCTCCCGCGCGGCCCGCTTCGCCCGGCGCCGCTGATGGACGGACACATTCGCACGGCGCTTGAGCGCCCTCTCCTCGCGCTCGGCGTCGCGCTGCTCCTCTTTCTCGATCGACGCCGCCTCCTTCTCGCGGCGAACCTTCTCCTTGTCGTCGTTTTTAAGGATCTGCCGCATCAGGAAATGCTCGAGCATGGTCATCTTGCGGCCTTCCTGCCGCTGGAGCTGAGAGAGCGCCTCCATGCCCTGCGGAAGGACGTATCCCGCAGCAGGCGCTGTCCCCCCGCCCCCGAGGCCCCGCTGCTCGAGCGCGTCCGCGACGGCCTGGACGAGCACCGGATCCGCATCGACGACGCGGCCCTCCAAGATGCTGTCGTCGCGCTTCGCGTCGTCGCGCACGCGCTCATAGGGCGTGCGCGTGTCGGTGGCGGGGTCGTACACGCCTCTCCCGAACGCACGCAGCGCCCGCGCATTGCAGGCGGCAAGGTCGTCCGCGTCGATCGCGCGAAACCAGTCGCGCTGCTCTGCCGCGACCCACCACACGTCCGCACGGGCGTCGAGGTCGCGCAGCTCCTCGAGTTCGACCACCGTCCCCGCGATGCGGAACTCGTACAGGCCGACGTCGTAGCTCAGCTCTCCCCGGCCGAAAACCTCTCCGAGGCGCATGGAATCCTCCTTCCTCTACAACCGGAACGACTTGATGAAGTACTTGAAATTCCCGAGCTGCTTGCGCGCCGCCTTCCAGAACCCGCGGTAGTACGCCTCCGCATGTCCGACGTCGGCGTCCGCGACGGGCTTCTTCCCGTACACCGACCGGGAATAGCCCTCGGTGAGGTTCGTGAACGGCACGCCCGCCTGCTCGTCGTAGTAATGCGTGGCGTTCGCGGCGCTCACGCCGAACTCGAGCACGGTCTGCCCAGCGGGGATGGACAGCCCCACGCGCCTGAATCGGTCGATGAGAAACAGAAACACCGCCCGGTACTCTGCGTCGGCTCCGAGCTCCCTGAACGAGGCGAGGCGACGGGTGCGCATCACGCGCCGCAGGACGAAATACAGCGCGATCAGAGCGACGATGACAAGCGGGATCAGGTACAGCGGCCAGTTCTGCGGATTGCTCACGAGGTTGAACGCCTCGGTGATGTTGTCGAGGTTCAGACCGAGGAAGTTGTCGCCCTGCTCGGGCTCGTTTTCTACGCTCGTCTCTCCGGTGGCAGGCCAGCGCGTGCCGCTCTCGTCCTCGACGGCGTCGTCGGTCGTGCGAACGTCGTCGTTGGTCACGTCGCTTGTCATGCTGAGGTCGGGGGTCTGGTACTCCTCGGAGGTGCCGCGAACCTGCATCGTCTCGAGCGCGCGGTACTCGGTGATGAGCTTGATGTCGACGGCCTCGGGCCCGAGCGGCGCGATCACGCCGAACCACACGGCAAGGCCGAGGCACGAGGCGATCGCGGTCGTGACGAGGGCGACTGCGAAGCCGGGGGCGAAAGACGGCCTGTCCATAGCTGTGGCGGAGCGCATCGATTTCAGGTAGTTCTTGTAGATGACGAGGGCAAGCGCCGCGACCACGAACACGACGGTCCACGCAAGCTCGAAGCGCTCGTAGAATAGCTGGATGAACCCGGTCAGAAACGCGCCGACGATGAAGAGCACGGCCGTGCCGACCTGCGAGCGCGAGGCAAGGAAGCACAGCGTCGGAACGAGCGTGACGACCATCGCGAAGATGAGGTAGTTCTCCTCGTAGTCGATGAACAGCGTGCCCGCGGGCGTGAGCGCCGCGCTCGCGCCCCATGCCACGACAAGCGCCACGGCATACGCGGCGCCGCCGACCAGCACAACCCTCCTGTTGACCGAAACGGCGAACAGCGCGACGAGGCACAGAAGCGCAGCAAGCGCGGGAGCCGGGCCGTACTGCAGGCTCTCGGCAATGTAGAAGCCGTTCAGAAGCGTGTAGCTGAGCGCAAGCGAGATCGCCGCGACCAGGATGAAGTCCCCGAGCGCAGACGCGAGAAACGCCTTTCTCATCGGTCGCCCCCTTTCTCGGCGGCCTGGTCGGCGGCTGCCTGGCTCTGCGGAGGCGAGCCCGCCTCGGGCTCTGCGGCGACCTCCCGGACGGTTCCCTCTTGGGCGGAGGCGGCCTTAGACGTTTCGGCGGCCGCCTCGGCCTCCCCGACGTCGATGCCGAGCTGGGATGCGGACGAGAACACGTAATACGGGATCTGCACTTCGTCGAGCGGGCGCAGCGGGCGGACGAAATCGGAAACCTCCTGGCGGTCGAGCGCGGGAGGCACCGCAAGGAACAGCAGCGGATTGCGTCGCCGGTTGCGCAGCGCCACGAGCATCGACACGATCTGCTCGTCGACGTGGGAGGTGCATACGGCGACGTTGTCGTTGCCCTGCTGGGAGTACAGCTCGCGTCGCACGATCTCCTGAGCCGCGCGGGCGTCGCCCACCGATATCCGCGGCAGCGCGTTCACGAGCTCCGGGAACTCGTCGGTGTCGCGCACGCGGATGCGCAGGTCCTCCTCGAACCGGCCGCGAAACGTTATCACCGCGTCAAGCCCCTGAGCCACCGCGAACCGGTTGATCGACAAGGCCGACTCCACGACGGCGTCGAACAGGCACATGAGCGACTCGGAGTCGTAGTCGGGCGCGCTCGTGTCGATCACGATGGTGATCCCGGGGTTGTCATATGCCTCGAACAGACGAGTCAGGTACTCGCCCGACGGGTTGCGGGCGGAAAGGTTCCAGTGGATCGTCTTGATGGGGTCGCCCCACACGTAGTCGCGCACGCCCGCATAGTCGAGGTCGTCGATCGTGAGCGCCTTGCGCGGCCTGACGCTGTCGGAGGACGCCTCGCTCGAAAGGCTCGCATCCTCAAGCTCGTACACGCGGGGAAGAACCTCGACGCGGTGCCGTTTGTCGTTGACGATCGTATGCGAGAACAGCCCGAGCAGATCGCCGATCATGACCGAGCGCACGCCGGCGGCGTAGGTGCCGATGTGCTCGAACTTCGCCTCGAAGTGGAACTCGCGCGTCTCGCGGGGAAGCAGCGTCAAGGAGACGGGCGTCACCTCGTCGGCGTCGCCGAACAGGTCGCTGATGTAGATCGACGGCTCGAGGCTCACGCACACGAGCGGCGAGGCGTTGCGGAACTCGAGGACGAAGTCGATCCGGCTGCCGCGCTCGCACGACGGGGCAAGCGACGCCTCGCTGAACGAGAAGGAGCGCTTGAGGATCTGCAGGTACACGAAGGAAAGGACGATCACGAGCACGAGCGCGACGAGGGGCAGATACCCGATCACGTCGTTGACGAACAGCGGCGGCACGGCGCAGACCGCGAGCGCGCACACCACGATCACGACACGGCCGACGATGGCCTTCGCCGGCCGCCCGATGCGCTGTGAGCCGCGCGCCTTCCGACGCGCGCGGGGCGCGCGGGGCGCCCGGCGAGCCGCGCGCGCGCGGGAGGCGCGGGCATGGTTCGTAACAGCAGCTTCCATCGGCGTTACTCCCAACTCTTCTGGCGCATCGCGACCATCCACACGAACAGCGGGATCGCGACGACCGAAACCACCATGCCCGTCCCCACGGACAAGCCGTCGAATTCGATGAGGCTTCCAAGGACTCCGCAGACCAGCAGCACGAGCGCCCCGAGGAGCAGGTTGCCGCCGAGCTGCTTGCGAAACTCCGACCCGAACACGGAGCGCACGATGAAGGGCACAATGAGCGAGGCCATCGCGACCTGCCCGACGTTGACCTGCGCCACCAAGATCATCACCGTGCCGCAGCCGAGGGCGATCAGGCGAAGCTTGTTCGGGTTCACGCCGAGCAGGCGAGATTCGTCGTCGGAAAAGGAAATGAGGTTGAGGTTGAACCGGAACAGGAACACGGGGACGAAGGAGACGACCGCGCCCACGAACAGGGTCGCGTACGTCCACACGCTCGTCGCGCCGGCGGCGTTCATCAGCTGGCTGTAGGCGTAATAGGTGGTGTCGTCGAATATGTACGCCTGCACATAGGTGATGATGACGCCGAACATTTGGGAGAAGATCGTCCCCATGAGGATCATGTTGACGACGTTGAGCTGCCCCTTCCCGCTGATCCACTTCCCCCCGAGCATGACGAGCACGAGCACGAGCAGCCCGCCGACAAGCGAGTAGATGTAGTAGAGGTCGCTGTAGTTTACCGCAGAGTAGCCGAACTGCAGAACGAGCACGATGAGCGCAAGGTTGATGCCGTTCGACACGCCGAGCATCGACGGCGCCGCGATCGGATTCCTGAACGTGTTCTGGTACAGCATGCCCGAAAGCGCGAGCATGGCGCCGCAGATCACGAACCGCATCGACAGCCACAGCGAGTTGATGCAGTCGGAGTAGTACGGCAGGGCGGCCATGACCTCCCGGAGCACGCTCACGTAGAAGTCGGGGTGGGCTATCCCGGTGTACACGACCCTGAGCCAGCCGCCGATGCTTTCGATGACCTGGAGCGGCGTGTAGAACGTGCCGGTCAGCGTGAAGCTCGTGCACGAAGAGAACACGAACGCCACGAACAAGACGGCGCCGAACGCAATATACTTGCGCCGCATGAGGCGCTTGTCCTCGCGCATGAGGCGCGCCGCCCGATGAAGCGATATGCCGCCGCTTTGAGCCTCGTCTGTCAGGGCGAGGGCGTCGTCCTCCTGCAGCTCCTCGAGGCCGCGCCGTACTGCCTCGGCGCCGCGCCGCGCGCGTCCCCGCCCGCGTCCCCGCGCCTCCTCGGCGCCGGGCACGGCTGCGGCGTCGCCCGCTCCGGGGACGAGCTCCTCGGCGTTTTCACCAAGCTCGATGCGCACGGCCTCGTCGGAGCGCATCGCGCGCCCGTCGATGAAGATGTACTCGTCGTTGCCGCGCCTGCGCCTAAAGCCACTCGCCACCGGACGACCTCCTTCCCCGAATCGCGACGATCAGGAACGAGATGGATCCGATGACGCTCGTCACAACGCCGGCGCTCCCGCTCACCAGAAACGGTATGCCGAGCGTCGTGATGTACTGGACGGCCGTGACCATCAGTCCGCCGATGAGCGCGCAGGCCGGAAGCAGATAGCGGAAATCCGGCCCGATGAGCTTGCGCGCGATATGGGGGACGAGAAAGCCCACGAACCCCACCGGGCCGCAGAACGAGATGACGAGCGCGGTCATGATCGTGCAGATGGCGACCATGAAGTTGCGCATGCGCGTCGTGGAGATCCCCATCGACCGGGCCTCCTCGTCGTTGAAGGCGAGCAGGCTCATCCGCGGCGCCATGGCGAAGCACAGGGCCATGCATGCGATAAGGGGTATGGCAAACACGAGCACGTTCTGCCAGGTGTAGGCGCCCGTGAAGGTAGAGGTCTGCACTTGGGCAAGGTAGGTGGCCATCTCGGTGTCGCCGTGGTTGTACAGCCAGGTGCGCAGGAAGTTCATGATGAGCGTGATCAGCCCGGTGAGCACCTGTCCGGCGATCACGAGCGCGACGTTGGACACCTTGCCGCGTCCGGCCGACAGCGCGATGGCCATGATGATGGTGACGACGGCCATGCAGCCGATAAGCGAGCAGAAGAAGCTGCCGAAGTTGTTCAAGAACAGCTCCCAGGGCGTCATCGCGTCGTAGATCTCCTTGAGCTCGGAGTAGCTGATCGTCGTGTTGGTGATCTGGCTCGTCACGCTGCTCGGGTAGAGGAACACGGCGTAGATGACCGAGCCGATGGTGCCGCCGCTCGTCACGCCCAAGGTCGAAGGCGAGGCGAGGGCGTTTTTGAGCGAGCCCTGGAAGATGCCGCCCGACAGCGCCATCGCGGCGCCCGCGAGCAGCGTGACGAGGTACCCGAACACGTTCACGGCGAACATCGTGTTCGGGTCGAAAAACACGCCGATGAAGTTCTGCACGCCCTCCATCAGCTCCTCGAGCCAGATGGCGAGGTTCATCTCCGCGCGGGCAGCCGTGAACACGTAGGTCGGCAGCACGCAGGCGAGCACGAACACGACGGCCGTGGCGATAGCGACGGCGATGATGATCTTGAGGCGCGGGTCGATGGCATAGCGGGCGTCTTGCTCGTCCGCATATACGTTGATCTCGTCATTCTTGCGAATGCGTATCCTGCTGTAGGTGTAGTCCGGGCCGGCTTCGGTGCGATCGGGTTTTTGCTTGTAGAGCAGGTTGGCGGAGTACTCCGCCGTCTCGCGCTGCTGCGCCTGCTCTTTTTCGGCGGTGTCCTGGCCGGGAACCACCACCCCGTCGCCGGTCTGTATCTTGAGCTTCGCCATAGAGCGCTCTGCCTACCCCGTGATCTCGCCCATGTTGACGCTGATGCCGTACGCCCAGCTGTAGAAGCTCTGCACCTCGCTTGCCCACGTGCTTGCGCTGTACGTGCCGTTTATGTAGGCGGCCACCCACCCCGACTCGAGGAACGACTCGACGGTGCCCTCGGTCCAGTCGCAGAACAGGCCGCTCGGATTGACGAGGATGTCGTCGGCGTCGATCACTCCCGAGGGGTAGACGGGGTTGGGGTCGCCGGCGACGCCGGACGTGCCGTTGTTGCCGATGCAGGCCCACGCCGTCGTCAAGCCGCCGGCATAGCCCGCGTAGGTGAGGCCGATGGCGTTGGTGATCAGATCGCCTCCCGTAAAAGAGTAGGCGTGGTAGGCGCTCGAGTCGAGGGCGCTGTTCGCGAGGATGGCCTCCTTGATGCTGCTCGACGTCACGATGATCTTCGGCATCGCCGAGCTTCCGAGACCCCAGCCAATCCCCGTGTTTTCGGAGAAGTTGAGCCTCGAGTCGAGCAGGGCCCAGAGCTCGCCGGACGTGGTAATGGACACGTCGAGCGAGAGGCCCTGGATATTGCTCGCGCTCCACTCGCCTCCGAACTGGTGTACCGGGGCAACCCCCTGCGCGCTTGACGGAAAGAACGCGGCCGCGTTGTTGATCGAGCCTCCCGCCTGGATGTAGTAGGAGACAGGCGTCGCACTGTACCCGACGGTCGCGAACGCAAGGCCGGATGCAAGCGACAGGGAGCTGTAGGTCGCCGACGCGTCCCAATAGTCGATGAGCACCGTGTAGGTCGCGTCGTTGTCGCTCCAGCCGAGGCCATCGGCGTCGCCCGACGCTTGGTAGGCGATTCCGCTGCTTATGTTGTAGGCGCCCACCACCTGCGCCAGGCCGCCGTTGGCCGCCGTCACCATCGCATCGTGCCGGCTCACGTACTCTGCCGCGCGCGAGCTCGCCTCGGAGCCGTACGCCGCCTTCGAGCTTCCCTGCAGCATCTCGCCAACGGTGGTCACGTTCGACTTGATATAGCTCGACGTGTTCATGACGCGCACGTTCACCCACTGCACGCCGTTGTCCTCAAGGTACTGGAGCTGCTCGTCGGAAAGGTAGTACGTATACGACTGCGAGTCGGTGACGATGATCGCATCGGCTCCCGAGGCGACGATCGCCTCGACGTCGATGTTTTGCGGGTTCGCCGATATGTCGCCGTCGCTCAACGTCCAAGCCTCAACCGCAGAGCAGGCGACCCCGTATGTCGAAAAGCTCGCGAGCGTTTCCGCGTCGGTCGCGGCGAGCGCCCCGTCTCCGCCGATCATCTGCACGATCACCGCGAGCTGCCCGTAAGCTGCGACGCTTTCGAAGCTCGGTATATCGGCATCGGGGTTGGAGACGTCGAAGGCAACCGTCGGGCTCTTCCAGTCGCCGACGCCGTCCGTGAAGTTCGTCGGCCCGGTCGTCGGGCTGTCGTCGTTCGGGTTCTCGGGACCCTCGTCGCCCGAGGTACCGCCGTCGTCGGAGGGAAGCGCCTCGCCGGGAACGGTGCCGCCGGTGTCCGTCGTCCCCGCGCCGCCCGTACCGTCCGTGGTCGTGGTGGCGGTCTGCTGCGGGGTCTGCTCGTCCTCTTCCTCCTCGGGTTCGTCCTCGGGATCCTCTTCCTGCTCCTCCTCTTCCTCGATGGACGTCACCTCCCGTTCAAGGGCGTCCACGCTGTCCGAATAGTAGAAGAACACCGTCTCGCTCGCCTCGAGCCCGGTGAAGTCGGGGTACGGGGAGAAGATCGACTGCTTCGCCGTGAAGCCCTCGGTGTTGGGATCCGAGCTGTACACCACGAGGTTCTGTATCTGCTCGGAGTCGGGATCCTCCTCGCTCACCTCGAGCGAGGACACCTGGTTGCTCTCCTCTTCGGCCGTCGAGTCGTTGATCCAGAACTTGCTCGGGTCGTCGTAGTCGATGATGCTCGCGTTCTGGTCGTGGATGATCTCTTTCAGCGCATCGGAATCGCGGCAGCCCGCAATCACCGCCAGCGTGCAGGAGAGCACGACGAACAGGCCGACTTGCGCGAGCTTCGAGAGCCGCGCGCGCCCGGCCTCCCCGACCCCGCTTGCCGTTCGCGTTCGCATCCAGCGCCTCGCGTGATCCATGACGCCCTCCTCGGTCTACCGCTCTCGGCCTACTGCTTCGTGCCCGCAAGCTCCGCGTCGTCTGCGTACGGCACGGCGATGTTCGCGATGATGCTCGCAATCACGTCGCGCTCGGTACGGCCGGCGACCTTCGCCTCGTGGCTCAGCGAGACGCGGTGGCACAGCGCGAACGGCGCGAGATACTTCACGTCGTCGGGCAGCACGTAGCCGCGCCCCTGCAACAGGGCGTATGCGCGCGAAAGCGCCAGGATCGCGATGCCTCCGCGCGGTGAGGACCCTATCTTGACCTCGGTGTTTGTGCGCGTCGAGGCGACGATCTCCACGATGTAGCGGAACACGTGCTTTGAGACGTACACCTCGTCGGCGAGCTCGGCCAGGCGCACGACGTCGGAACCCTCGAGCACGGGCTGCAGCGCCGCCTTTGCGCGGTTGCCGAGTTCGAGCACCTCGACCTCCTGGTCGAAGTCGGGATAGCCCATCGACAGCTTGGCGAGGAAGCGGTCCACCTGCGCCTCGGGCAAGGGATAGGTGCCGTACTGCTCGATGGGGTTCTGCGTCGCGAGCACCATGAACGGCTCGTGGAGCTTGTAGGTTTCGGCATCGACCGTCACCTGCCGCTCCTCCATCGCCTCGAGGAGGGCGGACTGCGTCTTGGCGGAGGCTCGGTTGATCTCGTCCGCCAAGACGAAGTTCGACATCACGCCGCCGGGACGAAACTCAAAGTTCTGCGTCTTTTGGTTGAAGATGGAAAAGCCCGACACGTCGGAGGGCATGACGTCGGGAGTGAACTGGATGCGCTTGAACTCGCAGTCGACCGATCGGGCGAGCGTGGAGGCGAGGGTGGTCTTGCCGGTGCCGGGAAGGTCTTCGAGCAGCACGTGCCCGCGCGCGACGAGCGCGAGCACGATGAGGCTCACCGGCTCGTCCTTGCCGATGATGACGGTGGACACGTTGGCGATGATGCGCTCGATTCCTCGCTTCGCTTCCTCGACGGTGTTCTGATCTAGCATGGATGGATGACCTTTCTGCCTCGGTTCCGGTTGCCCTACGTCACAGCACGGGCGCGCACATGCGCATGATGTTGCCCTTGGTGTTGACGAACTCGACGATCTTGACGTTGACGCCGTATGCCTGCTTCATGTTCTTCTCGGTGATGACGTCCACCGCCCGGCCGAACTTCATCGGGTTGTCCTTCTGGAGCAGCACGACGCTGGAATTGCACATGAAGGCGTGGTCGGGGCTGTGCGTCGTCATCACGACGGCGTAGCCCTTCTCGGCAAGGCTGCGAACCTTCTCGATCACGCGGACGACGTTGCCGTAGTCGAGCGCGGCCGTCGGCTCGTCGAGCACGAGGATCTGCGGCTGCTGCGCGAGCGCCCGCGCGATCATCACGAGCTGCAGCTCGCCGCCGGAGATCTCCGTGTAGACCTTTTCGCGCAGGTGGTAGACGCCCATGTCCATCATCGCGTTCTCGACGACGTGGTAGTCGTTCGCGCTTGGCAGGCCCATGTGCCCGACCTTGTTGATGCGCCCGAGCAGCACCACGTCCTTCACCTGGTACGGGAACGGCGGCCGGTGGCTCTGGCTCACGTAGGCCATCGTGTCGGCCAGCCGCGACGCCGACCACGTGCTGATGTCGTCGCCGTCGATCGTGACCTTGCCGCTCTGCAGGGGGAGAATTCCCAGCAGCGACTTGAACACCGTGGACTTGCCGCTCCCGTTCGGGCCGAGCACGCAGCACACCTCGCCGCTGCGCACGCTGAAATTCACGTAGCGTTGTACGGCCTCGCCCTGCTCATACCCGCAGTGGGCGTCCTTCATCTCTAGTTCCATGCCGTCGTCCCCAAAGACAATGTCGTCGCCCTTCCTCAAAAGCAACGCCGCCGCTTGTGCAACCAAGCAAAGCCGCCATGCAGATGGAACGGTTGCTTCTTATACGAGAAGCATAGCGGCATCACTATAGCGCTGTTCCGATCTATTGCGAATGAGAAATATTGTATCTAAAAAAGATGTAAGGATGGATCACGTCTCCGGGGCTGCGCTTTCGCCGCTTCTGCCCCGTTTCCCGACCCTTACGGCAACGCTGGGCGAACCGCTGTCGGGAAAGCCCCCGCGCGCCCGTCG
>CAZBEP010000030.1:0-10985 GCA_964490925.1 uncultured Eggerthellaceae bacterium
TGACGAACTCGCCTACGACCTTAAGGCTGCGCCTGCAGAAAGGCTCGCTTTTTAGGCGGCTGAAGAAGCTTTCTGCCGGAGCGTCGCCCTGGTAGCTTGTATTTCTCGACGCGCCCTGCGCGGCTCCGATCTCGCCCAAACGGTTTTTATAAGCTTTATGCCGATACCGAAGCTCCTGGTCGGTACGCGCAGCTGGGTTCACCCGAATCGGAGTTTTTCCTTCCGTTCCGTCCATCATTTCCGTTATAAATGCCACTGTCGGGGATGTAGCAACCGGGCGTCCAGCGACCTCGCCATCAAACGGATCGATAAGCGGGGAAAGGCATACCTTGCGACCTGCGATTCGGAATCCCGTCGCGCCGCTTGCGGGTCTCCCGCAAGCGGCGCGCTGCGAAAGGTTTGGCTCCGGCGGCGCAGCCTGTTTTTCGCAGGGGTCGCAGCGGCCTCTCCTCCTTTGCAGAGGCTCTGTTTTGAGCTCTCTCGCAATCTCGAGAGCCGTCTTGCCGGACATGCACGCACCGTCCGCGTGCTCGAGTGCCGATTCGGCTCTTCTTCTGTAGCCACGCGCCTGGCGGCCGTCCTTGAAAACCTCCCTGATAAGCCCCTTTGCCTCAGTGCGTCTACCGTACGAGAAGCCCTTCGCATGGCGGTGCTCGCAGCCGTTTTTGGCCGTGTCGAACCCGGTCGACAATCTGTGCGCGACCGCGCGACAGGTTTCTGTGCCGTCGGGACGCACAGCCACGCAAGCGCATCCGGCCTCGCAGGCGCCATGCCTGCGAGGTGCTGCAGGTTTCTTCCAGTGCTTACCCGTCCTGACCCGTTTCATAAGCGTTGGAACGGCAGGACATCCGAGTCTCTCGATCGCTGTAGTGCTCGAATTGCATTTGAAGCATCCGTCGACTGCCGCTTCAACTTGTTCGCTCGTATAGAAATTGCCCATACCAAACCTTTCTCTCGGTTTGGTTTAGCTTTTTGGGTTCACGCCCGGATTGGGCTACTGATGGTATTGGTCGTCCGGCGTGACGAGAATCTTGACCTCGCGTTTCCGCCCGGCGCCGCAGAGCGTTTCGAATCCCTTCTCAACGAGATCGTCCAAGGCGATGCGAGTCGTAATGTACTCTTCGGTCGCGATGCTTCTCGCTGCGAGCAGCGAAAGTACTTCATCGATGTCGCCCGAACTGTAGAGATTAGAGCCGAGAATTGTCAGTTGATGCTCTACGGTCGTCATCATGTCGATTTTCGCGAGTTCGCGGAACATGCTGATGACGACGAGGCACCCTCCTTTTTTCAGGCAGTCCTGTCCGATTGACAGGCCCCGATCGACGCCGAACGTCTCGAAGCACACGTCGGCCCCGTCGCCGGTAAGCGCTCTGATCTCCGCTGCCGCGTCGCACGAATCGGGGTCGAGTACGACGTCCGCCCCGGCGGCAATCGTTTTGCTCTGGCGCGCGGAAGGACGTGCAACGGCGATGATGCGCCGTGAACCGACGACCTTCAGGGCTTCGATGACGCCGAGGGCGATAGGGCCGGCTCCGAGGACGACGGCCGTGTCGTCAATTTTAAGCGGGCTGATCCGCACCGCGTGGAATCCGACGGACAAGGGTTCGGCAAGCGCTGCTTCGTCGAGCGCGAGGTCGTCGGGAACCTTATTGATGAAGCGCTTGTTCGCCCGAGCGTATTCGGCGAAGCCTCCTCCGTAGCCGTGGATGCCATAGATGGCGAGATGCTCGCAGCGCGTGAAGTCGCCCCGCCGGCAGGCGGGGCATGTCAGGCATGCGACCGTCGCCTGGTTGACGACGCGATCCCCTACAGCGAAACCGTCGACATTGCTGCCGATCTCGACAATCGTGCCGGAGAACTCATGGCCGATGCCGACCGGGGCCTGCGCACCGGTTCTCGGGTCGGGCGCGTCGACGGGGATGCAGATTGGGCCTGATTCGTATTCATGGACATCCGATCCGCAGATGCCGCACCAGGCAACCTTCACGATCACCTCGTCAGGATTGCAATGCGGTCGGGGAATGTTGTCGATACGGACGTCCTTGGTGCCATACCAGCGAGCTGCTTTCATGGTAAGACCTCCCTACGCGAAACAACTTCGGCTTTGCAAGCGGGAATGAGAAAAATGCAATGCTATTCTCTCATGCCTTGTGGTGCATTGCGCCTCGCGCTCGACGCATATGGCTTCAGGCAGCCGTTCTCATTTTGAGGGAGCGGGTGCCGAAAGCGGCAACGGTCCGTGACGAAATGGCAGCGAGGATTGATTACGATCACATCTGTATTGTCATAGCAAGAAGAAAACGAATAATACATAGCATAACCACAGATATGCGCGCAGTTGTCTGGTTGAAGGATTGGCTGTCGGAGCGCGAAGCGACGACTGAGAACCAAGGAGGGGGCTATGCTTCAAACCAGTGGAGATTGTGGCGAGCGGGCGAAACGGGGGATGTCGGCGTATGTGTCCGTGGTGGTTGCGGGTTTTCTGACGCAGGTGGTGCTGATATGTTGTCAAAGACTGCCCTCGATTTCGCTCGAATCTGTTCGTTCGACCCTGAACCTCTCATACTCGGAGATTGGACTCATCACATCCTGGTTTACGGTGTTCTATGCCGGTGCGGCCTTCGTGTGGGGATGGCTCGCCGATCGGTTCGGGGCGAAGCGGGCGCTTGCGGTTGCCGAATCGATCGCCGCAGCCGGATTGATCCTGTTCGGGCTATTCGCACAGTATAACTATGTGCTCGCGCTCGTAATTTGGAGTGTTGCAGGCTTCGGGTGCGCCGGACTGTATATGGCGACGATTCCCAAGCTTGTGGCGAAGTGGTTTGCGCCCAACAAGCGGGGTACGGCGATGGGCTTTATCGCTCCGGGCGGGACGGTTGCGAGCATCGTGCTGGGAGTCGTGGCTCCGTCGCTCGTGGCCAACGCCGGCTGGCAGATTGCGTTCGTCTGTTTCGGATGCTTCTGCGCGGTCGTGACGCTGCTTACCATCGTGCTTGTCAAAGACGATCCTGCGACGATGGGTCTGCGCCCGTTCGGTGCGCCTGAAGGGACCCAGGCTGCGGTGTCTCCTCGCCTCGAGGAGGAAGAGGCGCAGAAGCGCTCTTCGAAGGGCCTGCTCATTGAAGTGCTTAAAATGGGCATCACGTGGCGCTTCGGGCTGCTGTTTGCGCTCTACCAGCTCGGGTATATGACGACGAACGTCTACTACGTTGCTGCCATCCAATCCGCCGGATTTGACACCGTGCAGGCAGGGCTCGGCATCACGTTCGGCGGCCTGTTCGGGTGCTGCTGTCTCGTCGTGTACGGTCAGCTGTGCGACCGGATTCCAAGAAAGTATGTCATCACGTTCGGTTGTTTTGCGGCAGCGGCGTCTGCCGCCCTGTACGCTTCTGTACTTCCGGGCAATCCTCCGCTTGCGTTGTGCTATCTGTTTACGGCGCTCATCATCGGCTTTGTGGGCCTGTCGCCCGCGATGCTCTCGACGGCGGGTGACTGCTACCCCGAGCGCTTACGCGGCACGGGGTCCGGTACAGTCAGCACCATTTCGATTATCGGCCGCTACCTCGGTCCGTGGATAGCAGGCATGTTCGTCGACGGAACCGGCGGCAATATCGCAATGGCGTTCTGGTTTCTGGCGGTTCCCTTGGCCGTTACTGCTCTCGCCGCGCTTACGCTGCCGAAGAAGCCGAAATACGCCGTCTGATCTTCGCGCACGCGCGGCGATCGATTCGCTCTTTCTTTTGATCTCACGACTTGAGGGGGGATCTCCATGTCTTCATGGTTGGCGCGGTTCCTAGGGAAACGAGGGGTGCACTTCGCGTGGGCAATCTTTCTTGGGTGTTGCTGCATGATGGCGGGCGGTTTGGGCGTTGTGCTCAACTCGTCGGGCGTGTTCTACGTTGCGGTCTGCGACGAGCTGGGATTCAATCGGGGAGAGCTTGCAGTGTACCTCTCGTTCTATCTGGTGTCGATGGTCATTGCGACCCCGATCGTTGGAAACCTGCTGCCGCGGGTCAATATTCGCATCCTGATGAGTGTCATGTGCGTGCTCGTCTGCCTTGCCGAAGCTCTCATGAGCACCTACACCGCGCTGTGGCAATGGTACGCATCTGGCATCGTGTTTGGCTTGTGCGGAACCTTCATCTTTATTCTGCCGACGCCTCTTATGATTGGGAACTGGTTTAAGAAGCACACAGGGCTCATTCTCGGCATTGCTATGTCGTTTTCGGGTGTGGGGACGGCGCTATTCTCCCAGCTGTTCACCTATCTTATCGGCACTGTGGGCTGGCGCTCGACGTACGTGGTCGCCGCGTGCTGCATTGCGGTGCTCATCCTACCCTTCACGCTGTTCGTCTTTCGATTCCGCCCAGCAGATATGGGGCTGCTTCCTTACGGAGACCAAGGCGAGGCAGGGGACGAGAAGAAGGCCTCCGATCCTTCGCACGCTGCTGGCGTCGCGGTCAAGGCCGCTGTGCTCTCCGTTCCGTTCATCTGCATCTTCATTTTGAGCGGCTTTGAGGAGTATTTCGGGGGCATCTCGAACCAGATCGCGTCGTTTGCCGATTCGATAGGCAAAACGGCGCAGGTGGGGGCGACGCTGCTGTCGATCATTTCGGTGGGCAATATCGTGATCAAGATCGCTGTCGGTTGGCTTATCGATAGGATCGGCATCATTCGCGCGGTGCATTTGCAGATGTTGATCTGCGCGATTGGGTGCGCCGTCTTCGCTCTCACAAGGGAGACATGGATCCTTTACGTCGGAGCGTTTTTCCTCGGAGTCCAGAATTCCGTTGTGACTGTGTCCGAGCCGATGCTTGTGCGCCACTTCTTCGGTGAACGCAGCTATGCGCAAGTGTATTCCTATATTCGCATAGCCGCCGGACTGTTCGGATCGTTCGGCATGCCTATCGTCGGGTTCATCTACGACTTTACGGGCAGCTACGAGCCGGCGTTCATCCTCGGCATCGTGATCGCCGTTTTCCTGAGCGGGCTGGTGCTTGTGGCGTCCACCTTCAAGAAGAAGCTGCCGTGGGAGGAAGGGGACGATGCCAAATGAGAAGAAAAGGCTTCACTACGATGGCGGATCTGAAGGAGTACAAGCAGACGACGTGGACTTTCCTCGCCAACATCACATATCAGTGGCAATACGACGGTATAGCGAACTTGTTTCGGAAGAACGGCATTCCCCTGTACGGGATCGATCTGGGGAGCACCAAGGAAAACCATGTGTTTCTTGGCGTGTTCGTCCCGAAGAACATGAACAGGAACTACGGCGTCAACATCTTCGTTCCTGAGGGTCGAGAGCGGGAGGCTCGGCAGCTTATCCGCGACGAGGCGGCGCTGCGCGAGGCGGCACAGGCCGAGCAGACGGAAGGCTCTGAGCATTACCGGAGGTTCTCCGAGGAGGCGTGGGCGAACAAGCGGCGGGACCAGAGGGAATACCGCGAAGCGGGCGGTGTGATCGGAGACCTGTCAAGGCGCGGTGCCGCTCTTTTCGGCAGGCTACGCAGCAAGGGAAACGGGGCTTCTGCCGGATGAGCGACGCATGGCGAGCGGCTTGGAATGCCGTCGTTTCGAAATCGAACGTGCAGCGTCCGATTCGGGGAAGCGCGGCGGAATAGCGTCATCGCTGGCCGCCAAAGCGGCGGGGTCGGGCGCGGAGGCTGTTTCCTACAATCGAAGAAGTAGAGCCGGTCGACGAAGGTGGGAGGAAGGCGATGTGCTTTAGACCAGCAGAGATCAACGAGGCGCAAGTCTGCCCGGAATGCGGCAAGAAGCTCCGGGTAATAAACGGGATCAAACAAACTAGCTGCCCGTTTTGCAAGGCGGAGCTGAGCGATGCGGACACCGTCTCAGGTGATATGCCGGCACCGAGTTCGCCGCAGGCTCCTAGCGCGCCGTTCGCTCCGAAGGCGCCGGCGCCGCCGCGCGGATGAAGTCGGCTCGAGCAAGCCGTGGCAAGACGAGAGAGGAGAAAGGGATGAGCGACTACCTGACGGAGGAGGAGAGAAAGGACGGGCGTGCTTCGGTGCTTCAAACAGCGAAGACCGAGGCGGTCTGTCCCCATTGTGGGAAGAAGATGTCGGTGTTCGCCGGCATCAAACCCAAGAACTGCCCGTTTTGCAGAAAGCCGATGGAAGGCGAAGCGGAGGCGTAGGATCGAGGTAGAGAGGAGCGTGGGGGCATGAGGATCCCTCAAGGAGAGTGGAAGGTTGGAACCGATAACGATTACTACGTTCGCACCTGCGCGTGGTCGGCACCGGGATGCCATCCGGTGGGGTGCGGCATGATCCTGCACGTCAAAGACCATAAGCTCGTCGGGGTCGAAGGGGATGCGGATCATCCGATCACGCAGGGCCGGCTATGCGTGCGGTGCTTGGCGCTTCCCGAAGTCGTGAACCATCCGCATAGGATCTTGTATCCCATGAAGCGAGCCCGCGAAGATCGCGGCAAAGACAAGTGGGAGCGCATCACATGGGACGAGGCGTTTGATGTCATCGAGGAGAAGACTGCCGAGGTCCGCGCGAAGTACGGATACAACGGCATCATCACGATGGGCGGAACGGGCCGCGAGGCAACGTTTTATTACCCCGCTATCAGCTACGCGGTGTTCCAGTCGGCGAACTGCACAACGGCGATCAGCGGCGAATCGTGCTACGGCCCTCGATGCATGATCACCAACTTCATCCTCGGAACGGGCTATCCGGAGATCGATCATGCTGCTTATTTCCCCGATCGCTACGACGACCCTCGCTTCGAGCGGCCGGAGTACATCATGATTTGGGGAAAGAACCCGCTTCATTCGAACGCCGACGGGTTCTTCGGGCATGCGATCGTCGATTTGATGCAGCGGGGTACCAAGATCATCACGGTCGACCCCCAGATCACATGGCTTGCTTCGCGTGCGGCATATGCGCTCACGCTTCGGCCGGGCACCGATGCCGCGCTTGCCCTCGGTATGCTCAACATCATCATCTCTGAAGATCTGTATGACCATGACTTCGTCGAGAACTGGTGCTACGGGTTCGAGGATCTTGCCGAGCGCGTGAAAGAATACCCGGTTGAGAAGGTGTCGGAGATCACCTGGATTTCGGCTGAGAAGATCCTGGCGGCAACGCGCTCCTTCGCGACGGCAGACGGCACTGGGCGCAACTGCAGTATCCAGTGGGGCGTCGCCACCGAGATGAGCGTCAACGCCGTGCAGACGTGTCAGTGCATCCTCTATCTCTGTGCGCTCACCGGCAATATCGACGTTCCGGGTGGCATCAGCGTTGGGCCGAAGGCGTCGATGACGGGTGCATGGCGCTATGAGCAGATCAAATGGGTCGATCCCGAACTTGTGAAGCACCGCATCGGGTCCGACGTGTATCCGGCGGAGAAGTCGGCGCTCACTAATCTGCTCGCCGACACCGTTGTTGACGAGCTCGAAAAGCCTGAGCTCGAAGTCGGGATGATGTGGGTCAACAGCGCTACAGTCTACAGCTGTTCGGGTGCGCAGCCGGAGCGCTGGTATAACGGTATCAAGCGGCTTGACTTCGTGGTGGTTCAGGACATCTTCATGAATCCGCTCGCAATGGCATGCGGCGACCTTATTCTGCCCGTGTCCACGTTCGCCGAGCACGACGGCGTTGTCATGCCCCACTTTGGCCGCAACTCGCCGTTCTTGGGCGCAATCTGCAAGGCGGTCGATGTAGGTGAGGCGAAGTCGGACATCGAAGTGCTTCTCGAGCTCGGTCGCCGCATCCATCCCGAGGCGTTCCCGTGGCAAAACGTCGAGGAGTTTCTCGACTACCAGGTTGCCGTCAACGACTTCTCATTCGACGACCTGCGTCATATGAGCACGTATCAGCCGGAATACAAGTACAGGAAGTACGAGACTGGTGACCTGCGCGAGGATGGCGAAGTTGGGTTCGATACAGTCACAGGCTTGTTCGAGCTACGGTCGTTGCAGTATGAGGCGTGGGGCGAAGATCCTCTACCGTACTACTGCGAGCCGCCGTTCAGCCCCTATTCGACGCCCGAGTTAGCGGAAGAGTACCCTTTGATCCTAACGACGGGTGGCAGAAAGCTCACGTCGTTCCATGCGGAGCACCGGCAGATCAAGAGCCTGCGGCAGATCGATCCTTGGCCGCAGCTTACCATTCATCCCGAAACGGCGAAGAAACTCGGCATCGAAGACGGTGATTGGGTGTGCATCGAAAACCAGTTCGGTTCGTGCCGGGAGCGCGCGAAGCTTTCGCCCATCATCGATCCGCGCGTCGTGCACGCGACGCATGCGTGGTGGTACCCGGAGCAGGATCTCGAAACGCCGCATCAAGGAGGCACGTTCATCTCGAACATCAACCAGTGCATGCCCCACTTCGTCGTTGGGAAGAGGATGTCGATTGGCGCTCCGTACAAGGGACTGCTGTGCAAGGTGTACCGGGTCGACGGCCTTGAAGACTAACCGCGCGAGGCCTTCGGTGTCCTCGCGGTGAAAGGAGAGACGTGCGATGGAGAAAATCGGGCTGCTGGTGAATTACGAGTACTGCACGGGGTGCCATAGTTGCGAGCTTGCGTGCCGCAACGAGAAAGGGCTTCCTCTCGACAAATGGGGGATCAAGGTTTCCGAAACCGACCCGTTCGAGGCGGAATCCGATGTCTGGGAGTGGAGCTATCTGCCCGTGTTGACGGTGTTGTGCGATCTGTGCGAAGAGCGTGTGGGAAGCGGGGAGGATCCCGCATGCGTTCATCACTGCTTGGCGAAATGCATGGATTACGGTCCGCTTGACGAGCTTCTCGAGAAGATGAAGGGGAAGGGGAGAAAGACGGTGATCTACCAAATGTAGCTGATTGGAACGGCGGGGGCTGCGCGAGCGAGCGCATCCCCCCGCAGGGAAGGAGGGGTTATGCTGCAAGCTGAAGTTACTCATGGCGAGCCGAGGCAGAAGAAGAAATTCCATTTCGCGTTTGTGGTGGCGATCGCCGGCCTGCTCACTCAGTTCGTTTTGCTGTGCTGTCAAAGGATGCCGGCGCTCTCTCTCGAGATGATCCGCGAGTCGATGAACCTCGATTATACGCAGGTGGGTCTCATCACCTCGTGGTTCACGATTTTCTATGCCGGAGCAGCATTCGTGTGGGGTTGGATGACCGACAAGATCGGCGCGAAGTTTACCCTCGTCATAGCCGAGACCATCGCGGCTATCGGCCTTATCCTGTTTGGCACTATCGGTGCCCAGAGCTACTACATTGCCGTTGCGGTCTGGTGCGTTGCCGGATTCGGATGCGCCGGCCTGTACATGGCGACCATCCCGAAACTCGTCGCAAGCTGGTTCGCGCCTGACAAGCGCGGTTTCGCGATGTCGCTCATCACGCCGGGCGGAACCATCTGTTCCATCGTGCTCGGCATCGTGATCCCGCCGCTGCTTGTGAGTTCGGGATGGCAGACGGGCTTCATCGCGTGCGGCGTGTTCTGCGCGGTTGTCGCGCTGTTCACGTTCTTCCTCGTGAAGGAGAAGCCTTCCGACATCGGGTTGGCTCCCTACGGGGTGCCTGCAGGAACCCAGGTGGCTCCCGCTCCGAAGGTCGAAGAAGAGCACGCAGTGGCCCAAAAGCAGGAGAAGGCTTCCAAAGGCAGCTTCATTCAATGCCTTAAAATGCCTATTACTTGGCATTACGGAATCATGCAGATCTTTTATCAAATCGGCTACATGGTTTCGACGACTTACTACGTTGCGTCCGTGACCTTTGCGGGCTACGACACCGTCCAAGCTGGGTTGAGCATCACTTGGGGTGGCATCGCCTGCATCATCCTCATCCAGCTCTGGGGCAACCTGTCGGATCGCATCGAACGCAAGTATGTCATCATGATCGGCTGCGCGGCATCGGCGATCGTGGCCGGCGTGTACTGTTTCGTGCTCCAAGGCCAGCCGGCGCTGGCGCTGTGCTACTTCTTTGTTGCAGCGCTTACTGCGACGAACGGCATCACGCCCGTCCTGCTCGCCCTTGCGGGAGACTACTATCCCCAGAAATACCGCGGAACTGGTACGGGCATCATCTCAACGCTAACCATCATCGGCCGCTATGCCGGTCCGTGGATCGCCGGTATGGTTATCGACGCATCGATGGGCAACATCGGCTACGGATTCTTGGTCGTTACAGTTTCGATGGTGATTGGTGCTGTCATTGCTCTGACACTCCCCAAGGTGAAAAATAGCGCCACTGCCAGTTCGTAGTATCGTTCATGCGAGGGTTTTAAGCTGCTGTTGACGCAATGTCAACAGCAGCTTTTTCGGCAGATTGCACTTGCAGAGAGCATGAGCATCGACTGAGGACTTTTGCGTACTTAAAGCGATTTTTGCGCCATGTATTTTGCTCGAGAATGCACGAAGGTGGGTTCTCGAGGCAGAATTCCGTATCTTTCTCGTCGTGTGTTAGCCTCCTCTCTGTAGCCCGACCTCTGCAGTCAAGGAAGGCCGTTTCCCCTATGACGCCTGGGGAAGCGGCCCTCTTCCCGGCGGCGGTCTCTGTGCTGGGCCGGCCTAGGCCCTCGGCTTCCTCGCGGCCGACATCGCCTTGCCTGTCCGGGCCTTCGTCGTGGCCTCGCGGGCGGGGTCGGCGCCCGCCGCCCCGCAGGGCGCGCCGGCGAGGCCGGCGCGGCGGCCGAAGCGGCAGGCGCCGGCGTCGGGGCGGCGCCCCGCCATGCCGCCGAGCGCGCAGGCCACCGCCTCCGCCGAGGGGCGGGCGCCCGTCGCGGCCCCCGCGCCCGCCCGCACGGCGCGCGTGGCGGGTATGCCGTTGGCGTTGTCGGGGGGAGGCTCGCGGTCGGGAGGCGCCCCTCGTGCGCTGGGCAAAAGCCCCGTCCGCGCGGCCGCCTCGGGGCATCGCCGAGGCCGAGGGCGGCCTTTCGCCGGGGCCCTCGTCTTCGGCGTCGGCTGATCAGGCGCAAAAGTCGGCGAGGCGCCGAACTTCATGGCGCGGCTCAAGGCTTCCGACGAGTACGCCGA
>CAZBEP010000031.1:0-10980 GCA_964490925.1 uncultured Eggerthellaceae bacterium
CCGCGCCCCTGCCGGCTGGGAGGGCGTGTTTCGTGCATGTAAAATCCTCGTGGGTCTGCGCGACGCGCAGGCAGGCGCCGTAAAATCGGAAAACGTGCGCAAACAGGGTGCGGACGTAGGTAAGGAACGCCATGGCAAAGCAGATCTTCGTTACCGGCGGCGTGGTGTCGTCGCTCGGAAAGGGCATCACGGCGGCCTCGCTCGGGCATCTGCTCAAGGCCCGCGGCTACAAGGTGACGATGCAGAAGATGGATCCGTACCTCAACGTCGATCCCGGCACGATGAGCCCTTTCCAGCACGGCGAGGTATTCGTCACCGAGGACGGCCACGAGGGCGACCTCGACCTCGGCCACTACGAGCGCTTCATCGACGAGAATCTTACGCGCGAGTCGAACTTCACGCAGGGCTCGATCTACCAAAGCCTGATAGCCCGCGAGCGGCGCGGCGACTTTTTGGGCGGAACGGTGCAGGTCATTCCCCATGTCACCGAGGCCATCAAGGAACGCCTGCGCCGCATTGCCGACCAGTCAGGAGCCGACATCGTCATCTCCGAGATCGGCGGCACAATCGGCGACATCGAGTCGCAGCCCTTCATCGAGGCGGCGCGCCAGTTCAAAAAGGAGAAGGGGACGGGCGAGGTTCTCTTTGTCCATGTGACGCTTGTGCCCTACATCGCCGCTGCACACGAGGTCAAGACCAAGCCGACCCAGCACTCGGTCAAGGAGCTGCGCTCTATCGGCGTGCAGCCCGACTTCATCGTGTGCCGCTCCGACCACGAGATCACCGACAAGACGCGCGAGAAGATCGCGCTGTTCTGCGACGTCGATCCCGACGAGGTGCTTGCCTGCACGGACTCGCCTTCTATCTACGAGGTTCCCTTCGGCCTTGCCGACCAGGGCTTCGACGTGAAGGTACTCGAGCATCTCGGCCTTGACGTCTCAAAGATCGATCTTGCTCCGCTGCGCGCCTTCGTCGAGGCTTCGAAGAACTGCTCGAAGCGCGCTGACATCGCTGTGGTCGGCAAGTACGTGAGCCTGCCCGACGCCTACCTGTCGGTCATCGAGGCGCTGCATCATGCCGGCGTGGCACATGACTGCCACGTCGAGATTCACCTGATCGACGGGGAGGAACTCTCCGACGCCAACACCGCCGAGGTGCTCGGGAATATGGACGGCATCCTTGTGCCGGGAGGCTTTGGCGCCCGCGCATTCGAGGGCAAGATCGCCGCCGCGCGCTACGCGCGCGAGCACGAGGTGCCCTTCCTCGGCATCTGCCTCGGGCTGCAGGCAGCTGTCTGCGAGTTCGCACGCGACGTGGCGGGGCTGCCCGGCGCGACCTCGGCCGAGTTCGACGAGCACGCCGACTACCCGGTCATCGACCTCATGCCCGAGCAGGAGGATGTCGAGGACAAGGGCGGCACGATGCGCCTTGGCGCCTATCCCTGCAAAGTGACCCTGGGCACACGCGCGCACGAGGCCTATGGCGAGGAGATCGTCTACGAGCGGCATCGCCATCGCTA
Source organism: uncultured Eggerthellaceae bacterium (assembly GCA_964490925.1). Lineage (GTDB taxonomy): Bacteria > Actinomycetota > Coriobacteriia > Coriobacteriales > Eggerthellaceae > CAZBEP01. Next base: position 1,520 of record CAZBEP010000031.1, read on the forward strand.
CGAGGTCAACAACGCCTACCGCGACCGCCTGCGCGAGGCCGGCCTCGTCATCTCGGGCGTGTCCCCCGACGAGCGGCTGTGCGAGATGGTGGAGCTGCCCGAGCATCCATGGTTCGTCGCGAGCCAGGGGCATCCGGAGTTCAAGAGCCGCCCGACGCGCCCGCACCCGCTGTTCCGCGCGTTCGTCGGCGCGGCGCTCTCCTGCAAGCGAGGATAGCGCGCCGCCGCCATGGGGGACGATTCCGCGGCCGCCGGGGCGGGCGGCAAGCGCGCAGCGGCGGATCCGCTTATCGGGGACTACCTCGCGCACCTGCGCGTCGAGAAGGGCAGCGCCCGCGCCACGATGGACGCTTACGGGCGCGACCTGCGGCGCTACTGCGCCTTCCTCCAAAGCCGCGGCGTCGCCCGCGCCGGGGACGCCGCGCGCGAGGACGTCGCCGCGTTCGAGGGGTCGCTCGTCGAGGGCGGCTACGCCCCGGCGTCCGTACGGCGCGCCCTGTCGGTCGTGAAGGGGCTCTATCGCTTCGCCGTGCGCGAAGGGGCGTTCGACCAAGACCCCGCCGACACGCTGCCCGTCCCCAAGGCCCCCCTGCGCCTGCCGGACGTCGTCACGCGCGATCAGGCGGCGCGCGTGCTCGACCAGCCCTTCCCCGACACCGCGACCGGCCTGCGAGACCGGGCGATCCTCGAGGTCCTCTACGGGTGCGGCCTGCGCGCGAGCGAGCTGTGCGGGCTCGACGCCTCCGACGCGGCGCTCGAGGAGGGCTACCTGCGCGTGCGGGGGAAGGGGGGCAAGGACCGCATCGCGCCCGTGGCGGGCACTGCCGCAGATGCGCTCGCGTCGTATTTCTCCTGCGGCCGGCCGGAGCTTTTCCTGCGCGCGCACGCCCCGACGCCGGCGGCGTTCCTCAACGCGCGCGGCGGGCGTCTCACGCGGCAGAGCGTCCACGCCGTCGTCGAGCGCGCCGGGCGGGCCGTGGGAATCGAGGGGCTCCACCCCCACACGCTGCGGCACTCCTTCGCGACCCACCTGCTCGAAGGCGGGGCTGACCTCCGCGTCATCCAGGAGATCCTCGGACATGCGGACGTCTCGACGACGCAGATCTACACGCACGTGAGCCGCACGCATCTGCGCGAGGAGTACCTCGCCGCCCACCCGCGCGCCTGAGCGAAAGGGTCTGGGCGCCCAGGGCCTCTCGCTCTGATCGCAGGCCTTCGCGCTCGGGCTGCTTGGGAGGATCGAGGGGCCGGCCCGCCGAGACGCGCCCGCCCGGCCGTCGTCGGGACGCGGATCTCGCCCTCGGTGGGACGCCCTCCCACCGCCCCGCCGCCCGGCCTTCGGTGGGACGCCGTCCCACCGCCCCGCCGTTCGCCGACGGGCCGTCACACGATCTACACAGATGCGTGCGGGTTCCCCGACGCTTCCGACCCGCGCCTGTCCGAGACGCATGATCTTGCGATTCTCTCAGGTTTATTTCCTCTTAACACTATATATAGTATGTATAAAACAACAGTATCCGACATGCGGGGGGATGCGCCGCGCTCGGATGCGTCGACGGGCGTCCGCCCCTTCGCGGAGCCATCGAATGCGCACGCTCGATCCGGCCGCGATAGTGGGAGAACTCACTCAACCGGTGGGTGTTGAGACCCAAATTGTGTTGCAAGGTGGGAGTGGGTGGGATAGAATGGCAGCCATCGGATCGGCTCGACGGAATCTATGAGGACGGCATCCGTGGTTGACTTGATGGGCGAATACAGCCACAAGGTCGACGCGAAGGGGCGTCTGTCCCTGCCTGCTCGGTTCCGGAAGGCCCTTTCGGCAGACGATCTCGTGGTGACTCCCGACTTGCGGGGGCGGTGCCTGTACGTGTTCGAGATGGAGGGCTTCAACGAATGGGTCTCCTCCTTCTTCGAGGCGGACGGGGGCTTCGATCCCCTCAATGAGGAACACGAGGATCTCCGCAGCGCCCTCAAGGCGCGCGGGATCGAGGTCTCGATCGATTCCGCCGGCCGCATCAACATTCCCGCCAAGCAGCGTGAGGCCGTCGGCATCGAGAAGGACGTCACCCTCGTGGGGAACACCGGATACTTCGAGATCTGGGACGCAAAGCGGAGGGAGCAGCAGGACGCCAAGATCGATCTCACGGCGATGCTGCGCAGAAGATCCCAGACGTGAGCGAGTTGACGGATGAATATCGGCACACTCCGGTTCTGCTCGCCGAGTGCCTCGAGCAATTGCGGCTCGAGGAAGGGAGCGTCTATCTAGACGCGACGCTCGGCGGAGCGGGGCACGCGGCTCCCGCCGCCCTCCGGATCGGATCGCGCGGCACGCTGATCGGCATCGATCAGGACGCCGCGGCGCTCGCCGCGGCGCGCGCCAAGCTCGGCTCTATCCCGGACGGCGCGCGGCCGAACGCCGTGCTGCTCCACGGCAACTTCGGCGACCTCGACGAGCTGTTGCTCAAGGTACCGATCGCAGGCATCGACGCGGCCCTGTTCGACGTGGGGGTGTCGTCGGCGCAGATCGACACGATATCACGAGGCTTCTCCTTCAAGGAGACCGGCCCTCTTGATATGCGGATGGATCCGAGTAAACAGACCTTAACCGCAGCAGAGATCATCAACACCTATACCGTAGCAGATCTCACTCGGGCCATCCGTACGCACTCCGACGAGCGATGGGCGGGCCGCATCGCGAGGTTCATCGTCTCCGCGCGCGAGCGCGGGCGCATCGAGACGAGCGAGCAGCTCGTCGCCATCGTGAAGGCGGCCGTTCCCGCCTCCGCGCGCCGCGCGGGGGGCCACCCGGCGAAGCGCACGTTCCAGGCGCTGCGCATCGAGGTGAACGGGGAGCTCGACGCCCTCGGACGCGGCCTCGACGCGGCCGTTCGCTGGCTTAATCCGGGCGGCAGGATCGCGGTCGTCAGCTACCACTCGCTTGAGGACCGCATCGTGAAGGGCGCCTTCGCCGCCTATGCGAACCGCTGCACATGCCCGCCGGATCTTCCGGCGTGCGTATGCGGGAGGAAGCCGGTGCTCGACGTCATCACACGCAAGCCCATTGTGCCGACATCCGAAGAGGTCGAGCGCAACCCGCGCGCCCGCAGCGCCAAGCTGCGCGTCGCCGAGCGGCTCGACGAAACAGCCTGACACGGCGCGCCTGCGGCGACGCGGCGCCCGCGAAAACGGCCGTCCGCAGAAGCGGCGGCCGTGACGACCGAAACGACGCAGAAACGCAGCAAAGGAGGTCGGTCGAACCATGGCGCAAGCAGCACGCGCATACTCCTACCCGCAGCGCGAGCGCGCGCCCGAGATCCCCGAGCGACCGCGCGTACGCGTTGTTCCCGGCACCGGCCGCAGAACCTCCGTCGAGACCGTTCCCGAAACGGCGATCACGGCGGCGAAGGTCCTTGCGGTCGTCCTCGTCCTCGTCGCGCTCATAGGCTTCGCGCGCATCGCGATCAACACGGCGACGGTGACGACGTCGATGTCCACCCAAGACGTGACGTCCGAGCTTGCGACCGCCCGCTCCGGAAGCGCCGCGCTCGAGGTGCAGCAGAGCACCCTCTCGAATCCGACGCGCATCCAGTCGGCCGCCTCCGACCTCGGCATGTCCGCCGCCGAGTCCACCGAGACGATCTCGCTTTCCCCCGACATCGTCGCCACGAACGACGAAGGCGGACTCGCGCTCGCCGAAAGCATCCGCCTCGCCTCGCAAGCCGCGTCGTAGGGCGTCGCCGTGGGCGGTTCGTCCCGATCGTTCGATGGGCGCGGCTCGGGGTCTCGCGACCGCAGGTCCGGCCGCGCCCACCGCGCCGGCGCCGCGCCCCGCCGAGGGGCGCGCGCGTCCCGCAGGCCCGGCAGCGACGGGCGTGCGCCCCTCGGCGGACAGGCGCGCGTAGGCGTGAGCTCGTCGCGGCTGTTCATCCCCTTGCTCGTGTGCGTTGCGATCGCCGCCGTGTTCGCGGTCAAGCTCGTATGGCTGCAGGTCGTCATGGCCGACGAGTACTCGTCGATGGCCTCCGCCGCGCGCTCGGTCAACATCGAGGCCAGCCCGCGCCGCGGCACGATATACGACCGCAACGGCACCGTGCTCGCGACGAGCGTCGAATGCACGACGGTATACGCGAACCCCGCCGAGATCGACGACGTCGAGGCCGCGGCGGAGCTTCTCGCGGAATGCCTCGGCGGCGAGGCCGAGGACTACGAGGAGGCGCTCTCCCAAGACACCACCTTCGTCTACATCGAGCGCAAGATCGACACCGACGTCGCCGAGGCGCTCGAGGAGCGGCTCGTCGGCGACACCTCCACGACCGAAGACGACATAGCCGGCATCTACTTCCTCGACGATATGCGCCGCGAGTATCCGTGCGGGCGCATCGGCGCCCAGATCGTCGGGCTCACCGACAACGACGGCAACGGCATCTCCGGCTTGGAGCTGTACTATGACGACATCCTGTCCGGCACGCCGGGCACGCTCTACTACGAGACGGGGGTGAACGGCATCCCCATCCCGGGCGGAGTGATCGAGGACACTCCCGCCGTCGACGGGCAGGACATCGTCATATCGATCGACGTCCAACTGCAGGACACCCTCGAGCAGCGCCTCGAGGCGATGACGGAGGAATGCTCCACCGACTCGACCACCGCTATCGTCATGGACGCGGAGACGGGCGAGATCTACGCTGCGGCGTCGCTGCCGCTGCTCGACCCGAACGACCGCGAGAACATCGAGGACGGAGCGACGACGATCCGCTCCATCACCGGAGCCATCGAGCCGGGTTCGGTATTCAAGACGGTATCGGCGCTCGCCGTCCTCGAAGAGGAGGCCATGACCCCCGACGACACGCTGTACTGCCCCGCCTACCTCGAGGCGGACGGCTTCTGGATATCCGACGCCCACGAGCGCAGCGACATGACGATGAGCCTGCGCGAGATCATCGAGGATTCCTCGAACGTCGGCATTTCGCTTGCGGTGGCAAGCTCCATCGGGTTCGAGACGCTTTACGACTACATCCTCGCCTACGGCCTCGACGAGCTTACCGGCATCGACTATCCGGGCGAGGCGACGGGCTACCTTTCCTCGCAGGACACATGGTCGCTCGTGCAGTCCTACAACATCTCGTTCGGCCAGGGGATCTCGACGACCCCCTTGCAGATGACGCGCTTTTACGGGGCCATCGTCAACGAGGGCGTCGCCGTTACGCCGCACTTTCTCGTATCGCTGCCCCAGTCCGGCGAGACTCCGACCTACGACACGGAGCAGATCGTCCAAAACACCGAGGCGCTCGCCGACATGACGAGCATGCTGCAAAGCGTCGTGACCGACGGAACCGGGACGGACGCCGCCATCGAGGGCTTTGCGGCCGCCGGCAAGACGTCGACCGCCGAGATCTACGACGAGGAGAACGGCGGATACAAAAGCGGGGTGTACAACATCGCCTTCGCGGGGTTCGTTCCGGACGCATCGGTCTCGTTGGTTTGTTATGTGGGCGCCTACGAGGTGCCCTTCCAGACGACGGTGGCGGGCGCGTTTAAGGATATAATGTCGTTCGCGATCGAGCGTTTCAGCGTGAACCCGGAATGAGGGCCCTCATGAGCAAGACATGCGCGGAACTGTTCGCCGGCATCGACTGTGCGATCATCGGCGAAGAGAGCGAGCGGATCGACGGCATTGCGTACCGAAGCGACCGCGTGAAGCCGGGCGACGCCTTCTTCTGCATCGTGGGGCTTGTGGCCGACGGGCACGCCTTCGCGCAGGACGCGATCGACCGGGGCGCGCGCGTGCTCGTCGTCGAGCGCAAGGTCTACCTCGCCGACGCGACCGGCGTCACCGAGGTCGTCGTCAAGGACACGCGCAAGGCGATGGCCGAGGCCGCCGCAGCCTTCTACGGCCGCCCGTCCGAGGCGCTCTCGCTCGTGGGCGTCACGGGGACGAACGGCAAGACGACGGTGACCCACCTCGTCGGCCGCATCGCCGACGCCGCCGGCCGCAAGAGCGGCGTCATCGGGACGACGGGAGTGCGCATCGGCGGAGCGGTCGAGCGCTCCGAGCACACGACGCCGGAGTCCCCCGACCTGCAGCGCCTGTTCGCCGACATGCGCGACGCGGGCTGCGACGTGGTGGCGATGGAGGCATCCTCGCACGCGCTCGACCTCAAGCGCACGTGGGGCTCGCGCTTCGCGGTCACGGCGTTCACGAACCTCACGCAAGACCACCTCGACTACCATCACACCTTCGAGGCGTACTTCGAGGCGAAGGCGCTGCTGTTCTCCGGCGAGTACCCGGCAAAGCGCGTGGTCTGCATCGACGACGAGTGGGGCAAAGAGCTGTTCCGCCGCTGCTCCAAGGCGCAGGACGCCGTGGTCACGACGGGATTCGCGCGCAGCGCGCAGATACATCCGAAAGACGTTTCCTACCACCAGACGCACACCGACGTCACGCTGTCGGTGCGCGGCGAGCACCTCTCGTTCAGCTACCCGCTCGTCGGGCGGTTCAACGTGTCGAACGTCATGACCGCGTTCGGCGTCGGGGTGTCGCTCGGCGTCTCCGTCGATACGATCGTGCGGGCGCTCGAGACGGCGCCCGGCGTGCCCGGCCGCCTCGAGCGCGTGCGCACGCCCCACGACGGCGGCGTGTCGGTCTACGTCGACTACGCGCACACGCCCGACGCGCTCGAGAAGGCGATCGCGTCGATCAGGGCGCTGTCCCCGAGGCGCACGACCGTCGTGTTCGGCTGCGGAGGCGACCGCGACGCGACGAAGCGCTCCATCATGGGCAAGGCCGCGCTCTCGGCGGACTACGCCGTGGTGACGAGCGACAATCCGAGAAGCGAGGATCCCCTCGCCATCATCGACGACATCGTGGCCGGCATGGGCGAGGCCCGCGGCCGCTTCGAGGTCGAGCCAGACCGCCGTGCCGCCATCGCCCGCGCGATCGCGCGCTCCGGCCCGGGCGAGGCGATCCTCGTCGCGGGCAAGGGCCACGAAGACTACCAGCTCGTCGGCGATGCGGTGCTCCCCTTCGACGACCGCGTGGTGGCGGCCGAAGAGCTCGAGCGCCGCTTCGCCCCTTCGGGCGGGTCTGCGCCGAGGGGGACGGAGTAGCCGTGCGCGCGAACGCGAAGCAGGTCGCGGCATGCACGGGCGGCTCCTTCGTCGTCGAGCCGATGGATCCCCGCGCGCTTATGACGGGCGTGACGTGGGACTCCCGCGAGGTCGCGGCGGGCGACCTCTACGTCGCGCTGCCCGGCGCGCGCGTCGACGGGCACGCCTTCGTCGCCGATGCGCTGCGCAAGGGGGCGCTCTGCACGCTCGTGGCAGCTCCTCCCGATGACGCGACCTGCCTGCTCGCACGCGAGATGGGCGCCGCTGTCGTCGAGGTTCCCGACACCCGGGCGGCCGTCACGGACCTCGCGCGCTGGTGGCGCGCGCAGATCGGCGCCCGCGTGATCGCGGTAACGGGGTCGTCGGGCAAGACGACGACGAAGAACCTCGTGCGCGACGTGCTGTCCCGCGCGGCGTCGGCCGTCGCGACCGCCGGCAACCAGAACAACGAGCTCGGCGTGCCCAAGACGCTGCTTGCCGCCGACGTGGAGACGGAGGCCGTCGTCGTCGAGATGGGCATGCGGGGCGCAGGCCAGATCGCCGAGCTGTGCGACTTCGCGCTGCCCGACTGGGGGCTTGTCACGAACGTCGGCGAAGCCCATATCGAGCTGCTCGGCAGCCGCGAGGGCGTCGCGTCGGCGAAGGCCGAGCTGCTCGAGGCGCTGCCCGCAGGGCGCGGCGTCGCCTTCCTCAACGCCGCCGACGACTTCTGCGGCTTCGTCCGCGACCGCGCGCTCCTCGATGCGCGCGGCGTGCGCACCGTGCTCTTCGACGGGACGGGCGAGCACGCCGAGCGGCTCGAGGCGCGGGCTGCGGTCGCCGCGCTGTCGGGCGGCGAGGCGGACGCGCTCGTATGGGCGGACGACGTCTCCCTCGACGAGGAGGGCTGCCCCCGCTTCACGCTCTGCGCGAGCGGGTTCCCCCCGCCTGCGCGCCGCGGCGCCGCAGAGGCAGCAGCGCCCGGGACGGGAGGCTTTCCGAGCGCGGCGGGCGCGGCGGATCCTCGCGGCATCGAACGCGCCTCCTGCGCGCTTGTGCTGCGCGGCGTCCACAACGTGTCGAACGCCTGCGCCGCCGCGGCCGTCGGCCGCGCGTTCGGCATGGCGCTGCCCGACATCGCCGCCGCGCTCGCGGCCTCGTTGCCCGAGTGCGGCCGCCAGGAGGTCGTCGCGGCGCGCGGCGGGTTCACGGTCGTCAACGACGCATACAACGCGAACCCCGATTCGATGCGCGCCGCGCTGCTCGCGTTCGCCTCGATGGAGACGGCCGGCGCGCGCATCGCCGTCCTCGGCGACATGCTCGAGCTCGGAGGGTACGCGCGCGCGTGCCACGAAGGGATCGGGCGGCTCGTCGCAGAGCTGCCGATCGACTGCCTCGTCTGCATGGGGGACGAGGCGCGCTCGATCGCGTCGGCCGCGCAGGGCGCGGGCATGGACTCCGAGAAGGTCGTCGTCGCCGAAACGACGTCGGATGTGCTCGGAGAGCTCGACGCGCGCGTGCGTCCGGGCGACGCCGTGCTCGTGAAGGCGTCGAACTCCATGGGGCTTGCGCGCGTCGTCGAGGGGCTGGTCGGCTAGGATGCTCTCTGCGTTCTCCCGCTACCCGACGTTTCTCGTGTTCCTCGCCGTCGTTCTTGCGGCGGCGATCGCGATCGTGCTCACGCCGGCGTGGATCCGCTTTCTCAGGGGCCGCCACGTCGGGCAGCAGGTGCGCGCCGACGGGCCGGAAAGCCACTACGTCAAGCAGGGGACGCCCACGATGGGCGGCGTCGTCATGCTCGTCGCCGTCATCGTCGTCGTGCTCTTGCTCGCCACGCCTTCGGCCGACACGCTTCTGCTTGCGGCCGCCGTCCTGCTTGCGGGCGCGCTCGGGCTCGTCGACGACGCGTCGAAGGTCGTCTACGAGCGATCGCTCGGCCTCACGCCGAAGGGCAAGCTCATCGGGCAGTTCGCCATCGCGACGGCGTTCTGCCTCGTCGCCGTCAACGTCGTCGGCATCGACCCCCTCGTGACGATCCCGTTCCTGATCGAGCTCGACTTCGGCGCGCTCACGACGGTTCTGCCGATCGGCGACGGCGTAGCGATCCCGTGGCTGTACCTCGTGTTCGTGAACGTCCTGCTCGTCGGCATGTGCAACGCCGTCAACCTCACCGACGGCCTCGACGGGCTCGCGGCGGGCACCGTCATGATCGTCATGGTCGTCATGGCGGCGATCGCCTACCGCTCCGACCTTCTGGACGCCGCCATCGTCGCCGCCGCCATCGCGGGCGCCTGCATCGGGTTCCTCTGGTTCAACGCGTATCCGGCCGACATCTTCATGGGCGACACGGGGTCGCTCGCGCTCGGCATGGCGCT
>CAZBEP010000032.1:0-2973 GCA_964490925.1 uncultured Eggerthellaceae bacterium
CAATTGCCGCCGATCCCCGGCCGCATCGATAGCTGCCGTCGTGCACGAGCGCCCGAATCGCTCGGGCGGTTTGGGGAAGCTCCGCGTTCGCCACCAGCGCGATATTACAGAAACGACGGTGCGACCGCAGGGAACGGCGGCTCGGTCGCGCGCTTGAACGCGTACGAGGTCACCGTCCGCACGACGCGCTCGGCGAGCGCCCGGTCGAAGCCGCGCTCGACAAGCTCCTCGACCCCCGCGCCGCGCTCGATGTGCGCCGCGAGCACGCGGTCGAGCGTCGCGTAGTCGATGCCGAGGCTCTTCTCGTCCTCCTGGCCGGGGGCAAGCTCGGCGCTCGGCGGCTTGACGAGCACGTGCCCGGGGATCGGCGGCACCTCGCCCCGGCGGGCGGCGCGATCGTTGAGCCAGCGCGCCATGGCGAACACGTCGGTCTTGTACAGCCCGCCGATCGGCGCGTAGGCGCCGGCGGTGTCGCCGTAGAGCGTCGAATAGCCCATCGAGGCTTCGCTCTTGTTCCCCGTGTTCACGAGCATCCAGCCGTGCGCGTTCGACAGCGCCATGAGAACCACCATGCGGCAGCGCGCCTGGGTGTTCTCGGACGCGAGCCCCTCGAGCGCGCCGCCGCAGGGCTCGGCGAGCACGCGAGCGAACGCCTCGTAAGGCCCGGTGATCGGGATGACCGCCGCCTCGATGCCGAGGTTTTCCGCAAGCGCCTTCGCGTCGTCGACGGAATGGTCGCTCGAGTACGGTCCGGGGAGCAGCACGCCGTGCACGTGGTCGGCACCGAACGCCTCGACGGAGATCGTCGCGACGAGCGACGAGTCGATCCCACCCGAAAGCCCGATGACGGCGTCGGCAAAGCCGGCGTCGCGCGCGTACGCCTCGAGCGCGCGCAGGCACGTTTCGTATTGTTCCGCTGTTCGCATGGGCATGCCCCTTCCCTGTCGGCGGTGCGCCGCCCCTTCCGTGCGGAACCAGTATGCCGCGCCTCCGTTTCAGGTCTGTTGCGAACCGCGCGAATCGGCAGGCAGGCAAACCCTTCGCCCGCGCTCCTACACCGCGCGGACGCGGTCGGCAAGCCACGACGCCCACGCGTCGATGCCCGACCCCTTCGTCGCGGACACCTCGAATACGGGAGCCGTCGGGTTGAGGTCGCGCACCGAGGCTCGGAACGCCTCGAGGTCGAAGTCGAATGCGGGCATCGTGTCGACCTTGTTGAGGACGACCGCCTCCGACACCTGGAACACCCCGGGGTACTTGAGCGGCTTGTCGTGGCCTTCCGGCACCGAAAGGATCATGACCTTCGCGTTTTCGCCGAGGTCGAAGTCGGTCGGGCACACGAGGTTGCCGACGTTCTCGATGATGACGAGGTCGAGCCGATCGAGGTCGAGCACGTCCACGGCACGCTCGATCATCGCGCTCTCGAGATGGCACGCCCCGCCCGTGTTGATCTGCACGGCGGCGGTTCCTTGCGCCTTGATTTTCTCCGCGTCGACGGAGCTTGCGATGTCCCCTTCGATGACGGCGATGTTGAACTCGTCGCGCAGCGCGTCGATGGTAGCGAGGATCGTGGAGGTCTTGCCCGAGCCGGGGCTCGCGAGCAGGTCGAGCACGAACACGCGGTGCTCGGCGAAGCGCCGGCGCAGACGGTCGGCGATCTCGTCGTTTTTCTGGAGGATGGGCTGCTTCATGTCTATCTGCATGGGTGCTCCTCTCGTGGCGGCGCCTCGTCGTCGGGAATGTCCACCTCGATCGAATCGATCTGCAGCTCGCGGCCGGCAAGCAGCTCGGTGGCGAAGCTGCCGCATTCGGGACAGAGCATGTGGAAGCGGTCGTGCTCGTATTCGGCGCCGCACTCGAGGCAGCGGCTCTTCGGCCGGATCATCGCGATGGAAAGCTCGGCGCCGCGCATAAGCGCGTGCTCGTCGAGGTCCTGGAGCGCCTCGAAGGCGAAAACGAGCGCGTCCTCGACGGCTTCGGTCATCTCTCCGACGGACAGGCTCACCGAAAGCACTTTGTCCGCCCCCGCCTCGCGCGCAGACGCCTCGACGGCATCAAAGACGCTCGTCATGATGCCGAGCTCGTGCATGGCGCTACCCCTTGCCGTCGAGACGCTTGCGGCGGGCGCGCTCCTCCTGCCAGGCGCGCTCCTCGGCCTCTTCTTCGGCGGCTTCGCGCGCGAGCCGCTCGTTTTGCCTCTTGATGCGGCTGCGCAGGGCGAGGCGCGCGACGAGCAGGCTGATCTCGTAGAGCGCGACGAGCGCCGCGAACATGAGCAGCATCGTGACGGGCGACATGTCGGGCGTCACCACGGCGGAGACGACGAGCAGGGCGACGTAGACGCCGCGCCAGGTCGAGCGCAGCTTTTTGTACGGTACGACGTCGAACACGACGAGGTAGAACACTATGAGCGGCAGCTCGAAGGCGAACCCGAAGCCGAGTTCGAACTTGATGACGACGTCGATGTAGGACTGCATGCGCGGCAGCACCTCGCCGAAACCCTCCGCCTGGCTCGTGAGGAACTGGAACGCCGGGTTGAGGATGACGAAGTAGCAGAATACGGCGCCGAATACGAACAGCGCCACGGCTACAGCGAACGTCGGTATGAACCACCTTCGCTCGCGCGGCTTGAGAGCCGGCAGGAAGAATGCGAGGATCTGCCAGAATATGACGGGAGAGCACGCGACGACGGCCGTCCACACGGCCACGGTGAAGCGCGTTCCGAACGGCTCGAACGGGTCGAGCGCGAAGAGCTGGTCTGGGATGTATTCCGAGATCGGCCACACGAGGATCTCGGCGATCGTCGGCGCCGCGAGGTAAAAGACGCATACGCCGATGGCGAGGCACGCAACGATGCGGACGGCGCGCATGCGCAGTTCGCCGAGGTGCTCGAGGAGGGGCATCCGCGCCGGTCCGATGGGCATGGCCTAATCCCCCTTTCCTGCGGCCTCGGCCGGCTCGGCGGCCTCCGCG
>CAZBEP010000032.1:3073-5598 GCA_964490925.1 uncultured Eggerthellaceae bacterium
GGCGGCATCGGCCTTTGCAGCGGCGGCCGCCTCGACAGCCTTTGCAGCGGCGGCGTTCGCATCGCCGCCGTCGGCGACCGATCGCGCGTCGGAGGTGCCCGACGCCTGCGCGGCGCGCGTCTCGACGGCGGCAGACGGAGCCGACGCCTTGCCGGCAGAACCCGACGACACGACGTTCACTTCGATCTTCGGCTTGGGCTTCGCCGCAGCCTCCGAACCCGGCGCGTCGTCGGCGTCGGACACCTTCTTCGAGGCCGGCTTTTGCCTGCCCTTCGCCTTGGCGGCGGCTGCGGCTGCCGCCGCCTCGCGCTCGGCGGCCTCCTTGTCGGCCGCCTTCTTCGCCGCGCGCTCTCGGTCGTAGCGCGCCTTGCGCTCGGAGAACGATTCGGCCTTCTCAGAGCCGGTCGAAGTTGCCTTGGCCGGCGCCTTCGCCTTTGAAGGCGCCGCCTTCCCTGACGCCGCCTTCCCCGAATCCGACCTCTTCGCCGTCGATCCGCCCGCTTTCGAGAGCGCGTCGAGCGGGTTTTTGAACGGCTCGTCGGAATTCGGGTCGAACACGTCGGTCGACTTCACGACCTTCGTCATCTCCTCTTGGGCGGCGCGGAACTTGCCGAGGGCCTTGCCGACCGTCTTGGCTATCTCGGGAAGACGGTCGGGGCCTAAGATGAGGAACGCGAACACCAGTATGATGAACAGCTCGAAGCCGCCGATTCCAAACACGCTTGACCCTTCTTCTCCTTTGCAGGCACCCGCCGCGTGCAAAGCCGCATGCCGACATATCCTAGCACAACGGCGCCGCCCCGCACCGCGCCCTGCGACCCCGGCAGCGAGCCGCTAACTTGAAAACACCGTGAGCGCCACCGTCGGAATGCCGAGCGCCAGTACGAGGATCACGCACACGATGACCGTGAACACCCGCTTCACCTTCTCTGCCCGCGCGCGCCGCTCCTTCTCGCGCTGTTCGCGCTCGGCGGCCGCTCGTACGCGATCGGCCCGCTGCTTCGCCGACAACCGCTGCTTAGTCATCGTCACATCCTCAGCTTGCTTCTGATCTCGATGCACCGGGCGATGATCCTCGCCACCTCGACATCGACGTTCCACGCGCTCTTGTCGTAGAGCTTGCGCCCCGCCACCATCGTCATCACGACGTCGGAACCGGCGCACGTGTTGACGATCGCCGACACCGGGTCGGACGTCGGCGCGAGGTAGGACCCCGACAGGTCGACCGCGATGATGTCGGCGCACTTGCCGACCTCGAGCGAGCCGATCTTGTCCTCCATCTTGAGGGCGCGCGCCGCGCCGATCGTCGCGAGCTCGAGCATCTTCTGCGAATCGAGGAACACGCGGGTGTTGACGGCGCGCTGGATGAGCATGCCGAGCCGCATTTCCATGAGCATGTCGGTCGAATCGGTCGCAGCGGGGGAATCGGTGCCCAAACCCGTGCGCAGGCCGGCGCGCAGAAACTCGTTGATCGGCGAGACGCCCATGCCGAGCTGGGCGCTGCAGCGCGGGCACGCCGCCACCGCGACGTCGTATTCGCGCAGCTTGGCGATGTCCTCGTCGTCGATGTGGACGCAATGGATGGCGAGCACGTTGTCGGTATCGAAGGCGCCCCAGTTAAGCGCGTAACGCACCGGGGACGTGCCCGTCGGAAGCCACGGCGGAATCTCGACGTAGCCGCGGTAGTCCTCCATCTCGTAGATCGAAAACGCCGAAGATCCGTGCCGGATGAAGTCGTACTCCTCGCGCGAACCCGCCACATGCATTGCCATCGGCAGTCCTTCGCGGCGCGCAACCTCGGCCACGCGCGTGAACACGTATGGGTGGCACGTGTAGAGGGCCGCCGGGGCGATGCCGATCTGCACGCGGTCGGAGTCGACCTCCTCGCGCCAGTGCATGATGTCGTTTTGAGCGAGGCGCATCGCATAGTCGACGCGGCGCTTGTCCATGGCGATGACCTCGCGGTAGATGACGCTGCGCAGGCCGAGCTTCTGGGTCGCCGTGCACGCGGCCCCCGTCGCCGTGATGTCGGCGACGCAGGTGATGCCGTTCGAAATCGCCTCGAGCCCGCCAAGCATCGCCGAGTCGTACCAGTCGGCGACGTCCATCTTCACGCTTTTCTCGAGGGTCGAGACGAGCCACGTCACATACGGGACGTCGTGGACGACGCCGCGCATGATGGAGTTCTCGAGATGCGTGTGCAGGTCGATGAGGCCGGGCATGAGCGCAGCGGCCCCGTAGTCGAACGCCTCGTCGTCCGGGTAGCGGAGACGAAGGATGTCGGCCTTGCCGATATCGAGGATGCGGCCGTCGCGGACGAGGATCGCCCCGCCCGACAGCGGTTCTGACGTAATGGGTAGAATGTACTGCGCGCATAACAGCATGGCCGCCCCCGACTTCCGCTCGATCACGTCGATCCGAGCGCACGAACGTGCGCGTCCGCATGAGAATCACCATCATAGCATTGCGGCGCGCGTCTCCCCCAAACGCACAGAGCGTTATCGGCGCACGGAAGCGCCGAGGGC
>CAZBEP010000032.1:5698-10843 GCA_964490925.1 uncultured Eggerthellaceae bacterium
CCAGGCGGCCGGGCGGCACCGAAGCCCAGCGCACCACTCTGCGCCCCGCTGCGGCGGGCGGGCGTGCTGCGGTATCATGGGCGGCGCATGATGAGCCGAGCGCCGCCTGTTCGGTTTCCGCCGGAAACCGCGCGCAACGGCGGCCCGACCCTGAAAGGCATCCGCGTGAGCATCGACACCGCAACGGGGCGCGAGGCGCCCGCCGAACTCTCGTCGGAGCGCGTGAAGGACATCTTCTCGTCCATCGCGCGCACGTACGAGCGCTTCAACGCGCTCTCGAGCTTCGGCGCGTACCGGGCGTGGCTGCGCGGCATGATGCGGCAGGCGCAGATCGGGCGCGACGACGTCGTGCTCGATCTTGCGGGCGGCACGGGGGACGTGACGTTCGCCGTCGCGCGGGAGAAGCGCCCGGCTCGCATCGTCTGCACCGACCTCGTGCCCGAGATGCTCGAGGTCGCGCGGGAGCACGACTCCGACGGCGCGGGGTGCGGCGTGCCGATCGAGTTCGCCGTCGTCGACGCGCAGGACATCCCCTACCCCGACGAGAGCTTCGACGCCGTCACCGTCGCCTACGGCGTGCGCAACATGCCGGAGCGCGAGCGGGCGCTATCCGAGATGTTCCGCGTGCTCAGGCCGGGCGGGTCGCTTTCCTGCCTCGAGTTCTCGACGCCGCCGAACCCCGTCTGGCGCGCGCTCTACCGTTTCTACCTGCGTTTCTGCATTCCGCTGTGGGGGCAGGCCCTCACCGGGAACCGCTCCGGCTTCGTCTACCTCGCGCGCTCCATCAAGGCGTTTCCCGACCAGCGGGCGCTCGCGCGCATGCTCGAGGACGCCGGGTTCTCCGACATTGCCTGGAAAAACTACGCGGGCGGCATCGCCGCCGTGCACGTGGCGCGCAAGCGCTGATACGAACAGGCTGCCGGCGCGGAGCCTTCCGCAGGCGCCGCGCCTTCGAGCCGCGACGGGCGACGCTACGGAAGCAAGAGCTGCGCGATCTGCACGGCGTTCAAGGCCGCGCCCTTGCGGATCTGGTCGGCGACCACCCAGAATCCCAGGCCGTGCTCGACGGTCGGGTCGCGGCGGATGCGCCCGACGTAGGTTTCGTCCGTGCCTGAGAGCAGCCCCGGCATCGGGTAGACGTTGTTTTCCGGATCGTCCATGACCGTCACGCCGGGGGCGGCCGCAAGCGCCGCGCGGGCGGCCTCGGGCGTCACCTCGTCGGCGAACTCGACGGTCACCGCCTCGCCGTGGCAGCGCAGGATAGGCACGCGCACGCAGGTGGCGAACACGTCGAGGGCGTCATCGCCCATGATCTTCTTCGTCTCGACGACCATCTTCCACTCCTCTTTCGTGGAGCCGTCGTCGAAGAACACGTCGATGTGCGGGATGCAGTTGAACGCGATCTGATGTTGGAACGCGCTCACGGCAAGCTCGTCGCCGGACTTGCCGTCCAAAAAATCGCGCGTCTGATCGTAGAGCTCGGCCATCGCGGGCGCGCCGGCACCGGACGCGGCCTGGTAGGACGACACGACGACGCGCGTGATGCGCGCGAGGTCGTAGAGCGGTTTTAGAGCCACGACCATCTGGATGGTCGAGCAGTTGGGGTTGGCGATGACGCCGGAGTGCCGCGCAAGGTCGCCCGGGTTCACCTCCGGCACGATGAGCGGCACGTCGTCGTCCATGCGAAACGCGCTCGAGTTGTCGATCATGACGGCGCCGGCCGCCACGACCGCCTCGCGCATCGCCTTCGACACGCCCGCTCCGGCGGAGAACAGCGCGATGTCTGCGCCCTCGAAGGAGGCGGGCGTCATCTCCTCGACCACGAGGTCGCCGGCGGGCACCTGCCCGCAGCCCTTGAACGCGAGCTTCGTGCCCGCCGAGCGCGCCGACGCGAGCGCGCGCACCTCGCGCGCCGGGAAGTCGAGGTCGTGGAGCACCTCGAGGAACTCCCGCCCCACTGCGCCCGTCGCGCCCGCAACCGCCACCACCGGGTTGTTCGGCATCGTTTTCGTCCAGCTCATGAGCACCGTCCTTTCCTCCCTGCCGCTTTCCGGCGGCCGCCATCGCGCCCCTCTCCCCTCGACTACGCAAAGCGCTCGGGGCGCGCCCGTACGTCAGCGAGAAGCGCATCCGGCGCTTCGCAGCGTCGGCCGGTCCGTCTGCCGGCAGGCAGGCGGAACCCTGAACCCTTAAACCCTACCGCCCCTTCTTCATTTTTGCGGCGATCTCGTCCGCTGACAACTGAGTCTCTTCGTATACGCTGTCGGAGTCGAGGCCGAACGCGGTGTGCAAAAGCCGCACGGCCTCGGCCGCCTGGGAGGAGTCGACGACGACGGACAGGCGGATCGGCGAAGTGGAGATCGCAAGGATGTTGATCTCCGCGTCGCCAAGCGTCTGAAAGGCGCGAGCGGCGATTCCGGGCGAGGACTTCATGCCCGTGCCGACGAGGCTCACCTTTGCGATATCCTCGTCGACGACGCACTCGCGCGCGTTGATCTCGGGCATGACGCGCTCGACCGTATCTTTTGCACGCGACAGATCCCCCTCGGGGCAGGTGAAGCTGATGTCGGTGATGCCGTCTTGGGAGATGTTCTGGATGATCATGTCGACGCTCACCGAGTTGCCGGCAAGCGCGCTGAACAGCTTCGCGGCCACGCCCGTCGTGTCCGGCACGCCGCGGATGGTGGCCTTCACCTCCGACGTGTCGAGCGCGATGCCGGTGATGACCGCTTCCTCCATATCGGGAACCTCCTTGATATAGGTGCCTTCCGCGTCCGAAAACGCCGAGCGCGCGTGGATGACGACGCCCCATTTACGGGCGAACTCGACGGCGCGCATCTGGAGCACGCCGGCGCCGGCGCCCGAAAGCTCGAGCATGTCCTCGTAGGAGACCCCGGACAGCTTGCGCGCGCGGGGCGCGATGCGCGGGTCGCACGAATACACGCCGTCGACGTCGGAGTAGATCTCGCACACGTCGGCGCCGATGCCCCAGGCCACCGCAACCGCCGTCGTGTCGGAGCCGCCGCGCCCGAGCGTCGTGATGTCGCCGTTCGCGTCTATCCCCTGGAATCCCGCGACGACGGGCACGATGCCTCGGTCGAGCGCGTCCAAGATGCGCGCGCTGTCGATCTCCGTGATCCTGGCGCGCGCATGCATGCCGTCGGTCTTGATGCCGGCCTGGCGCCCCGTGAAGCTCATCGCGCGCACGCCCCGCGCCTCGAGGGCCATCGCGAGCAGCGTCATGCTGACCTGCTCGCCGGTGGAAAGCAGCCGGTCCATCTCGCGCGCGGGCGGGTCGGCGCTGAGCGCCTTCGCGAGGCCGACGAGCTCGTCGGTCGTTTTGCCCATGGCGGACACGACGGCGACGACGTCGTTGCCGTCGGCCTTGCGCGCGATGATCTTCTTGGCAACCATCTGGATGCGCTCGGGCGAGGCGACCGACGTTCCTCCGAACTTTGCAACGATGAGGGCCATGACGTTCTTTCTGCTCGCAGCGTGCCGTACCGACCCACTATAGCAGACATCGCGCCGGCCTGAGTCATGCGCTGCGGCCAACGTCACAGGCCAACGTCACAGGTCATGCCGGGCTTCTGGCAGACACGCCCGGCGGCCGCCCCTCGGCAGCGCCGCAGGTCCGGCGCCTCCCGGCCGCGGGCCTTCGCATCTACAGCTGCCGACGCCGCATGGCCCGACCCGTCACGTTTCCGAGCGGCCCGGCATGCGCACAAGCAGCACGAACCCCACCGCGAACAGCACCGCGATAGAGAGCACGCCGAGCGATGCGCTGCCGGTCAGCTGCGTGAACGCGCTTACAAGAAACGTCCCCATGACGGCGGCGTACTTCCCGAAAACGTCGAAGAAGCCGTAGTACTCGTTGGCCTTGTCCTTCGGGATGAGCTTTCCGAACTCCGAGCGCGACAGCGCCTGGATGCCGCCTTGGAACAGCCCCACGCACAGCGCGAGTATCCAGAACTCCGTTGCCGTACGCAAAAAGAACGCCGCGAACACCACGATGCAGAAGTACGCGGCCACCGCGATGAGCAGCATGCGCCGCGTGCCGAAGCGCCCCGCGAGCCTGCCGTAGGCGATCGCCGAGGGAAACGCCACGAACTGCGTGACGAGCAGCGCGAGCACGAGCTGCGTCGAGTCGATGCCGAGGTCGGTGCCGTAGCTCGTCGACATCCTGATGACGGTATGCACGCCGTCGATGTAGAAGAAGTACGCGAGGATGTACAGGCGCAGCCGGCGGTCGCGCCAGATGGCTTTGAGCGACGCCGCAAGCCCCGCCGCCGTCGAGCGAACCAGGTCGCCCGTATGCTCCTTGAAGTGGGTCTGCCGCACGTTGCGCGCGATCGGGACGGTGAACAGCGCCCACCACGCCGCCGTGATGACGAACGCGATGCGCATCCCCGTCATCTGGTCGATGCCGATCGCCTCCCCGCCGAGCACGATCGCCAGGCACGCGATGAACGGGATGCATGAGCCGATGTAGCCCCACGCATAGCCGTGCGAGGACACCGTGTCGTAGCGTTCCTCCGTCGTGGCGTCGACGAGGAACGCGTCGTAAAAGACCATCGACCCGTTGAGCATGATCGATGAGACCACGTACAGCACGAGGAAGGCGAGCGCATGCTGCGGGATGCCGAGCGCGGCGCACGCGACGGCGCCGGTGCCCATGAAGCCGACGAGGAACTTCTTGCGGTTGCCGGCGAGGTCCGCCAGGCTTCCGAGCACGGGCATGAGCAGCGCAAGGACAAGCGATGCGACCGTTTCCGCATAGCCCCACGCGACGACGACCGACGACCCCGGCTCGGCGATCGAGGCGAAATATATCGGGATGAGCGCCGTAGACAGCATGACGAACGCCGAGTTCCCCACGTCGTAGAGCACCCAACTGCGCTCCGCCTTCGTCATCTTCACGCTCTTCGCGCGTTGCGTCGTCGGGTCTTTCGCTGCTTTCGCCATGCCAGATTCGTCCGCATCTCTTCGTCTGCCGCCCTTGAGGCGGCGGGGCAGTGTGTCGTGCGCGACCGCCCGCGCGTGAAAACGCGACGGGCATCGAAGAGCCATTGTATCCGATGCCCGTCCCTCGGCAGGCAGAGAACAGGCCAGAAGCGGCGGGAGACGCGAAGCGGGCGGGGGCGA
>CAZBEP010000033.1:0-10833 GCA_964490925.1 uncultured Eggerthellaceae bacterium
TGGTCGGCGCATCCTCGCGCAGCTTCCGAAGGATCTCGAGGCCGTCCGTGCCGGGCAGCATGATGTCGAGCAGCACGAGCTCGGGCACGCTGCGCGCGACGGCGTCGAAGAAGTCCTGCGCACAGGAGAACCCGGCCGCCTCGAACCCGGCCTGCTTGAGCGCGTAGAGCGTGAGCTCGCGGATGTTGGCTTCGTCTTCGACGTAGTAGATCATGCTGTTCCTTGCGACGGAAGAGGTTTGATGCCCGCGTGCGGGCACGCCGAGATTGTACCCCACCAAAAGCGCAAAATCGTTTTGCTGGGGGACGCGCCAGTACGTCAGCTACCCGAACCGCCCGGCCACGTAGTCGGCCGTGCGGGCGTCGCGGGGGTTGGTGAAAACGTCGTCGGTGGCGCCGGCCTCGACCATCTCGCCGAGCAGAAAAAACGCCGTCTTGTCGGACACGCGCAGGGCTTGGAGCATGTTGTGCGTGACCATGATGACGGTGTAACGGCTCTTGAGGTCGGCCACGAGATCCTCGATCTTGGCGGTCGAAATCGGGTCGAGCGCGGAGGTCGCCTCGTCCATGAGGAGCACCTCGGGGCGCACGGCGAGCGCGCGGGCGATGCAGAGGCGCTGCTGCTGGCCTCCGGACAGCCCGAGCGCGTTCTGCTTCAGGCGGTTCTTGAGCTCGTCCCAGATGGCGGCGTCACGCAGTGACTGCTCCACGATCGCGTCGAGCTCGTCGCGTCTCTTGATGCCGTGGGTGCGCGGGCCGAACGCCACGTTGTCGTAGATGCTCATCGGGAAGGGGTTGGGCTGCTGGAACACCATGCCGACGCGGCGGCGCAAGGTGTTGACCTCGACGTCTTTGTAGGCGTTGTCCGCGTCGAGCACGACCTCGCCCTCGATGCGGCAGCCCTCCACGAGATCGTTCATGCGGTTCAAGGTCTTGAGCAGCGTGGACTTGCCGCAGCCCGACGGGCCGATGAGCGCCGTGACCCGCTTTTCCGGGAAGGTCAGGTCGATGCCCTTGAGCGCGTGAAAGTCCTTGTAGTACAGGTTGAGGCCGCGCACGGCCATCTTCGCAGGCGCGTCGTCGGCCGGGGCGGGCGCGGCAGCCGGGGCGGGCGCGGCAGCATGCTGCTCGTGCGTCTGCGCCTGCGGCAGGTAGGAGTCGGCGGCCGCCACCCCGACGGCCTCGCGCTCGAGTAGTGCGTTAGTCATCGGTACCTCCCTTGTTCATCTTCTTCGCGGCGAACGTCGCGAGCACGTTGAGCAGAGCCACGACGACGAGCAGCACGACCGCCGTCGCGAACGTCTCGTTGACATGCAGACCCTCGCTCGCGAGCACGTACATGTGCACCGACAGCGTGCGGGCAGAGTCGAACCCGCTCGTCGCTATCTGCGCGACCGAGCCGGCCGTGTAGAGCAGCGCCGCGACCTCGCCGACGCAGCGGCCGAGCGCGAGGATCACGCCGCCCAGGATGCCGGGGACAGCCGAGGGCAGCACGCAGCGAAACACCGTGCGCAGCCGCCCCGCGCCGAGCCCGAAGCCGCCTTCGCGGTAGGAGTCGGGCACCGCGAGCAGCGCCTCTTCGGTCGTGCGCATGATGACGGGCAGCACCATGATCGAAAGCGTGAGCGCGCCGGCCAGAAGCGAAAGCCCCCAGCGGAGCGCCGTCACGAAGAACAGCATGCCGAAAAGCCCGTAGATGATCGACGGGATGCCCTGGAGGGTTTCCGCCGTCATGCGGACGAGCTGCACGAACCTGCTGCCGCGCTTGGCGTACTCGCACAGATAGATCGCCGAGCCGATGCCGAAGGGCACCGCGATGACGAGCGAGAGCGCCGACATCGACAGCGTGTTGACGAGCGCCGGCATGAGCGACACGTTGTCGGTGGTGTAGTCCCACTCGAACAGGCTCGGCGTGAGGTAGGGCACGCCGCGGACGAGGATGTAGAGCACGATGAACAGCAGCACGCACGACGTGGCGAGCGCGCCGAGGTACACGAGCAGCCGGAGGATCGCCGAGACGGCCGCGCGGTTGCGGCGGGTCTTGGCCGCGCGGGCCGCGTAGAGCGCCTCGAAGCGGTCGAGCGCCCCGGCAGAAGCGCACGCCGCCGGAGCGGTTGCTGCTGTTGCTGCGGCGGCCGCGCCGGCCGGAGTCGCCGCGGCAGTTGCTGCCGTCGCCGAGGCCGCCGCGGCAGTTGCGACGGTTGCTGCAGCGGGCGCACCGGCCTGGGTCAGGTCCTGGTTCACCTCTGCTCACCCTGCCTCTTGATCGCATTGAACAGCGCGGTGATGAGCAGGACGAACACGAACAGCACGACACCGGTCGCCACGAGCGCGCTGCGGTGCAGGTCGACCGCGTAGCCCATCTCGAGCACGATGTTGGCCGTCATGGTGCGCACGCCCTCGAAGATGCTGCCCGGAACGACCGCCTGGTTGCCGGCGACCATGATGACCGCCATCGTTTCGCCGATCGCGCGGCCGACGCCGAGCACGATCGCCGCCATGATGCCGGACAGCGCCGCGGGCACAACCACGCGGAATACCGAGCGCGTGTGGTCGGCGCCGAGCGCGAGCGCCCCCTCGTAGTACTTCTTGGGAACCGCGTCGAGCGCGCTTTGCGCCACGGTGACGATCGTCGGCAGGACCATGATGCCGAGCAGCACCGCCGCCGCGAGCAGCGACATGCCGCGCCCGGCCAGGTACGTGCGGATGAAGGGCACGATGATCATGAGGCCGAAGAAGCCGTACACGACCGACGGGATGCCGGCAAGAAGCTCCACGCCGGGCTTGAGGAGCGCCGCGGCCTTGGCGCTCGCGTAGCGCGACAGGAAGATCGCGCAGAGAAGCCCTGCGGGGACGCCCACGACGATGGCGCCGGCCGTCACATAGATGCTGCCGACGATCATCGGGAGGATGCCGTAGAGGTCGTTGCCGGGACGCCACGTGGTTCCGAAGAGAAAATCAGGAAGGCCGATCTCGGCCAGGGCGGGAACGCCGTTGACGAACAGAAAGACGCAGATCAAGGCAACGGCGAGGATCGAGACCCCCGCCGCTGTCGCGAATAGAGCCCGAGCAATGCCTTCCTTGACAACGCCCGCCGCCATTATGCCAGCTCGCTCCAATCGGTGATCTCGCCGGTGTAGATCTGCATGATCTGCTCGAGCGTCAGGCTCTCTACTGCATTCTCGAGGTTCACGATGACCGCGATGCCGTCCTGGGCGATAGTCGTCGGGGTGAGGCCGCCCTCTATCTCGGAGTCGGACACCTCGCGAGACGCCATGCCGATGTCGCAGGTGCCCTCGAGCGCCATGTTCATACCGGTCGTGGAGTCGGACTGCTGCACCTCGATGGACACGTCGGGATTGAGCGCCTCGTACTCCTCGGCGAGCACCTCCATGACCGGGGTCACCGAAGAGGAGCCGGCGACGGTGATCGTGCCGGACAGGCCCTCGGGCGCGGCATAGGGCTCGGCACCGTCTACGACGGCGATGTATCCCTCTTCTTCGATGACGGTCTGACCCTCGGCGCTCAGGATGAAGTCGATGAAGTCCTGCGCGGCCTCGGACACCTCGTCGCCCGTGGCGATGTTGAACGGGCGGGCGATGGCGTAGGAGCCGTCGGCGACCGTCTCGCCGGAGGGCTCGACGCCCTCGACCGCGACGGCCTTCACGGAGTCGTCAAGCGAGCCGAGCGAGATGTAGCCGATGCCGGCCGGGTCGCCTGCAACGGAGGTCATCATGACGGCCGTGGAGTTGGTGATCGCGGCGGATACCGTAGTCATGTCGACGGACTCGCCGGAGGAGTCCTCCTGCTCGACGCCGGTCAGCTCGACGAACGCGCTGCGCGTGCCGGAGCCGTCCTCGCGCGAGTAGACCGAGATCTCGCCGGACGCGCCTTCGGAGGCCGCATCCGAGGAGCATCCCGCGACGCCGAACAGGCCCAGCGCGAGCATCGCGCCGAGGGCGGCGGCCAGGAAGCGTTTCTTCATGGCGTTCTCTTCTCCTTCTTCGTCCTCTTCGCTTCGAAGAGCGGCGGCGCAGGCAGAAGCCCCGGCGGGGGACACGGCATCCGCGCGCGCTCGCCGCACGCGCTCCCCATCGGGAAAGCGCAGCCCATATGATGGGAAGCGCGCGTCAAGCGGCTGTCGGGAGCGCGTCAAATCTGAGTAAAGTGTTGCCTCTGAGCAGTCAGCCGACCCCTTAGCCGCTGGAGTCTGTTAGAATGTGTTGCGCTGTGTATTTACAGGGAATTTACTCGGTAAGGATTCTTATGATCTACACGGAGCTCGTCGAATCAGGCGCTTCCACTCAAGAGATCCAATCCTATCTCGTTGACTCGGAATTGGTGACGGTCACGTTACGACTTCCCCGCACCATGCGCGATGCCGCGAAGGAGTACGCGATGCTCAACGGCCTTACGTTCACCTCCCTGATAAAGCAATGTCTTATCAACCGTTTGGCTCAGAGGAGCTGAGCGAATGGGATCCCTTGCGAACGTCGAACCGGTGTCCGCGTCCTGCATTGCCTTGCATTCATTTCGGCTTATCGTCTGGAGGTGCGAGTGATGGCCGAGAAGCCTCTGCCTACCGCCGAACAGCTTGCCGAGCTAAGAGATCTCGTCGCCCGTTACGACGCGCATTCTGATTACTACACCAGCCCGACCGGAAACTACAACGAGCATTCTTGCCGCGACGACTTCATCAACGAATTTCTCAGGATCCTAGGCTGGGACGTTGGAAACGTAAAGGGCGTTTCGCCTCAATATCGCGAGGTCGTTGCCGAAAACTATACTTCTGAAAGCGGGCGACCAGACTACACGATGGCCGTAGGCGGGCAGCCATGCTTCTTCGTGGAGGCTAAGAAGCCGAGCGTCAGCATCATTCACGACGACAAGTCCGCCCTGCAAGCACGCAAGTACGGCTGGAATGCCGGGCATAACATCTCTGTTCTTACCAACTTCGAAGATCTTGTGATCTTCGACGCTTGCGTGATGCCCAAACCTGGCGATGCCCCCAGCACGGCGAGATACAGACGATACAACCACAACGAATACGTCGACTGCTTCGACGAGATTTACTCGCTCATATCACGCGAAAGCGTCTACGGCGGATACTTCCACGAGCTGACGGCCGGAGAATTTCCGCGCGCCGGAAGCGGCAAGGAGCGTGTCGACGACGTCTTCCTCGACCAGATCAACGAGTGGAGACTGATGGTCGCACGGTCGCTTCTCTCATCGGATGACCAATTCAGAGACGAGGAGATCTTGAACGATGCCGTGCAGGGTCTCATTAACCAGATTGTCTTCCTTCGCATCTGCGAAGACAAGAACCTGCCTATGTACCATAAGCTTTGCGAATTGGGCGGAGCCGACATCAAAGCATCGATGATGAAGCTTCTCCGTGCTGCCGATAGACGCTACAACTCAGGAATGTTCTCTCAGACTTCCGCAGTAAACTACATCGATGGGGAGGTCGTGTCCGAAATCGTTAAGGCCCTTTATTACCCGCAGAGTCCGTATCTCTTCGATGTTATCGATTCGAGCATCTTTGGCCGGATCTACGAAATGTTCTTGTCAGAGCATCTTGTCGTGGCCGACGACGGAACTCCCCGCCTTGCGCGAAAGCGCGAGTACAAGGATCGCTCTGTCGTGGCTACGCCAGGAGAGATAGCACGCTACATCGTCGACTGCACCCTGCGACCTCTCTGCGAGAACAAGACGCCGGAGCAAATCAAGCAACTGCGGTGTGCCGACATCGCATGCGGATCGGGGATCTTTTTGCTCGAGGCGTTCCAGTACCTGATGAATAGGTGCCTTGACTGGATGTACGAACACGAACGCGAACGCTTGGTGCCCATTGGGGGAGGAAGGTACAAGCTGCCGCTGGAGCTGAAAAAAGAGATTCTTTCCTCCTGTCTATACGGCGTCGACATCGATGCGCATGCGGTCGAGATTGCCAAGTTCTCCCTCCTCATCAAGCTTATCGAAGAGGAAACTTCCCCGACAGTCGAATCGTCTCGGCCTATCCTGCCAAACCTCGACGACAACATCGTTGTCGGAAACGCCTTGGTAACGCCAGAGGAAGCTCGGGCGGCCAATGCGAAACGCAACGAGCTGAAAAGCATAATCCCGCTTGACTGGTCGTACATCAACGGAGGAGAGCCCTTCCATGCCATTGTCGGCAACCCGCCCTACGTAAAGACGGAAGATCTGCGCAACCTTCTGCCCGAAGCCGAGTTCCGAGCGTACAAGCAGGCATACAAGTCTTCTTACAAGCAGTTCGACAAGTATTTCCTCTTCATCGAAAGATCGCTCGACCGCCTCGCAGAAAACGGCTACGCATGCTTCATAGTGCCGAACAAATTCTTCAAAGTGGCGTCGGGCAGGATGCTTCGCAAAGTCATCTCGGTCGGCCAATACCTCACATCGCTCGACGACTTCGGCGATGCTCAGCTCTTCGAGGATAAAACGATCTACAGCTCCATAGTATGTCTGCAGAAGAGCAGGCATACGCAATTCACCTATTCGTCAGCAACCGTGCCGAACGATCTATGGCACGAAAACGAAGAGAGGTCTGTGACGCTCGACAGCGCTGCGCTTGGCGACAAACCATGGAAGCTGTCAACGGACATCGGCCTTCTCAAGTGGCTAAAAGCCCTGGAGGCAGCAGCCGTCCCCATAACGAAACACGTCGAGTTCTTCAACGGCATACAGACCAGTGCCGAGAGAAAAAGGACGTACTGGTTCCTTCATAGCGAGATCGTCTTCGAAGACGAAAACCGCATCACGTTTTCGCGCAATGGCTGCGAGTGGGCAATTGAACGCGGCGTTCTGCGCCCGTTCTTCAAACCAACAGAAGAGCATGGCTTCAATTCGTACAGCGCATTGGCCTGCGATAAATGGATCATCTTCCCGTACGACAGAGAAGGACGGCTGATTCCAATCAATGTTATGGAAAAGCGCTACCCAGGCGCGTGGGGATATCTGCTCAGTCGGAAAGACGAACTTTGGCCAAGGCAGCTCGAAGGGGGCGGATCGAGAGACGTACCTGATGCGACTGAGCAAAGCTGGTACAAGTACGGACGTACGCAGCACCTCACGTCGTTCAATGACGGAGAGAAGATCATAATCGGCGTTCTGAGCAGAGAGCCCCTCTACTATATCGATCGCAACTCCTGGGTCGTAGCAGCCGGCGGCACTGCGGGATACTGCGCCGCACGCATCAAAGAAAGCAGCCCGTATTCTCTTGAGTACATACAGGCGTGGTTGACGAACAAAAACACGGAGAAGATCTTCGAAATGATTGGCAGCGACTTTGAAGGCGGATTCAAGTCTCGTGGCACGTCGCTCCAAGAAACGCTCCCCTTCATCGAGCTCGACTTCGGCAATCCAAGGCACAAAGCGCTCCACGACGAAGTCGTAAGCCTCTCGAAGCGCATTCAACAAGCAAACACAGAACTGCTCGGCTCTCCGTCCCGCAGACGAGAGGCCGTGCTGAAAAGAGAAAAGGATGCCGCAATAAAGCGCATTAGCACGTTGATCGATGAAGTCTACGCGTTAAAGGTCTTTGCATGAGGCTCAAGGAACACAACGCGAAAGAGAAGCTGAGGGGAGTCTACTATACGCCCAAAGACCTGGCATCGGCGATGGTGGGGCTTTCGGACGTTGGCAATGCCAAGATGATTCTCGAACCTAGCTGCGGAGACGGAGCCTTCATTGAAGCCCTTGGCGAATGCGAGGAGCTGCGGCAAGATGCCGAAATCGATGCTGTCGAAATAGATAGCGAAGCCCTGCTCGAAGCCCGTGACGCTGGATGCTGCGACGCGAAAGTCAACTACCTGTGCCGCGACTTCTTTGAATTTTACGAGGAGTCGAGTTCCGGCAGGTACGACCTTATCCTTGGAAATCCGCCCTATATCCGCTACCAGTATCTAGATCCTGAGCAGCGTGCGTTGCTGGCAGACATTTTGAATAGACAGGGCATGAGGGCCAACAAGCTCGTGAACGCATGGGTGGGGTTCATGGTGGCATGCACTGACCTGCTTGCAGATGGCGGCACGCTCTCGTTTGTGATTCCAGCAGAAATCCTGCAAGTCGTTTACGCAGAAGATTTGAGGAAGTTCCTGGCGCGCCACTATGCACGCATAACCTTGCTCGCCTTCTCGAAACTCGTATTCGAGGGCATCGAGCAAGAGACCGTCGTCTTCATCGGCAAGAAAGGGCCTAACCAGGGGGTCATCCGCGTCATCGAGACAGACGACGTCTTGGGTTTGCTCGGCCGCACCTTTGATGAAGTCGATTATCAGCCCTTCGCCACGTTTGACGAGAAATGGACGCGCTATTTCATCGGCGCGGATGACGCGAATGTGCTTAACGAGCTGCATGGGGATACGCGACTGGTGCCCCTATCGAACCTCGCCCTCATCAACGTCGGAGTGACCACAGGCAACAACTCGTACTTTTCTTTAAGCGACGAGATCTCGGCAGACTACGACCTTGATGGCTTCACGATTCCGCTCATCGGCAGAAGCTCGCACGCATCTGGCGTCTTTTTTACCGATGAGGACTGGGCACGCAACCGCAAGCAAGGCCGGAGGGCAAGGCTTCTTGTGCTTGAAGATGGACAATACGAGAGCATGACCAAAACCCAACGCGCATACATCGACGAGGGCGAGGAGCGCGGCGAGAACAAGGGGTACAAATGTTCTATCCGCAGCAGCTGGTATGCGGTGCCATCGGTCTGGATACCTGATGCGTTCTTCCTTCGGAGAAACAATCTATATCCCAAGTTCGTGATCAATCGATGCGGCGCAATCTCGACCGACACCATGCACAGAATGAAGTTCGAAGAAGGCGTCGATCCCGAGCTGACACTGATTGCCTACTACAACAGCATCGCATTCGCGTTCGCAGAGCTCTGCGGTAGAAGCTACGGGGGAGGCGTGCTTGAAATACTGCCAAAGGAAGTCGGGAACATCCTTGTTCTCGACCTCAAGCAGCTTTCGATAGACGACTCCCTCAAAGCTGATCTGATCAAGAGAATCGATAGCGTGATGCGTTCAGGAGGGAACATAGAATCCGCGCTTGACTATGTGGACGACAGCGTTCTCGTCGGCCTCATGGGGTTCGACAAAGAAACCTGCAAGGCTTGTCGGCGCATATGGAAAACGCTCCAGTCGAGGCGTTTAGGGCGTAGCGCAAGGTGAATTGACAAGGGGCACACGTCTCCGTCTACTGCGAGGAAGCAGGCAGGAGCTACAGAGCGGAAGGCGAAAGGGCGCGCCTACGCGCGGCGCGTAAGCGGGGCGACGGCGCGGACGACGGCGTCTTTGACGGCAGAGGCGTCGGCGCCTTCGGCCATCCACACGACGATGCTGCCCGTGAAGCCGGTTGCGGCGATCTCGGAGAACTGGACGGTCGGACCCTTCTCCACCGGGCCGACCGTCTCCGCCGCGGCGCGCGCCGCATCGGCGATGCGCTGCGCGGCGGCATCGAGGCCGTCGCCATCGGTGGCGACCGAGATCGGCACGCTCACCTTGCGCGGCGGAGGCAGATGCACAAACGCGGAGGTGTTGAGCACCGAGTTCGGCACTATGATGCGCTCGCCCGAGGAGGTCTCGAACGTGGTGTGGCGCCAGGTGACGTCGCGCACGATGCCCCGTTGGCCGGAAAGCTCGATGTAGTCGCCCGGCTCGACGATGTTCATGAGAGAGAGCTGCAGGCCGCTGATGAGGTTGGACAGCGTGTCCTGGAAGCCGAGCGAGATCGCGATGCCGCCGACGCCGAGCGCGGCGACCGCTCCGGTCACGTCGATCCCGAAGCACGTGGACAGGATGACGCTCGCGCCGATCGCCCAAACGACGACGCGTACGATGTTGACGAAGATGGACGAGGAGGGCAGCGGCACGGAATCGTGCGTGAGCACCTTGCGCACGAGCTTGACGGCCACGCGTGCGACGACCGCCGTCGCGAGCGAGGCGAGGGCGACCACAAGAAGCGTGCTCAGCCAGTCGACCGGAACGAGGTCGTTCATGAAGGAGAGCAGCCCTTCGACCGGCCGCTCGAGAGCCTCCTCGACAGAGGAGGACTCGGCCGCATCGGAGGAGGCGGCATCGGAGGAAGCGTCGGCCTCTGCGACTGCGGCGCTTTCGGCTTCTTCGGCGGCTGCGGCTTCGTCGGCGACGGCCGTGCCGTCTGAGCTTTCGTCGTCCATCGCGCCCCCTACCAAGACGCGGGCTTCGTCGGGAAGTCTTCGCGGGACTCCCACAGCACGACTGCGCCCGCCGCGCGTGTGGCAGCAAGATCGATGACGCGCTGGTTCGACGACCCCTTCCATGCGAGCAGATGCGACTTCTTCTCCTTGATGAACGGCCCGTCGACGAGCACGTCGGTCTCGTCAAGCAACTCCCGTACAGAGGGATCGGCGGATGAGGCGAGGCCCTCGTAGAGATAGCCCGTGTACGTCCACACGCCGTGCCCGAGCGCGTGCACCCGCCGCGCGAGCTCCGCGCAGGCGGCGGGCTGCTCGAACGGGTCGCCCCCCGACAGCGTCACGCCGCCGACGAGGTCGTTCTTCTCGATGTCGGCGACGATGTCCGCAATTCGCACGGGCATGCCGCCGGCGGGGTCGTGGCTTCCGGGGTTGTGGCAGCCCGGGCAGTCGTGCGAGCAGCCCTGCACGAACACGGCATAGCGCAGCCCCGGCCCGTCGACGATGGAGTCGGGCGCAGTGCCGAAGATGCGGATGGTGTCGGGCGCGTTTTCCACGCGGCCATGATACCGCAGCGCGGCGGCGGGTCGAGCGGCGGCGGCTTTCGCCACGAGAATGGCGGAAGAGCGG
>CAZBEP010000034.1:0-10810 GCA_964490925.1 uncultured Eggerthellaceae bacterium
CCTTCGAGACGCCCGGCCGCTCGGCGATGTCCACGTTGCGGCACGACCCGCGCAGACGGCGGATCACGAGGATTGCCTCGAGGTAGTCCTCGGATGATTCGTTTCTGTTCATGCGGTTGCCTAAGAACCTATGGACCAGCGGGAGCTTGCGTTCTGAAGGTCGACCATGCGCCTGAAGAGCCCTCCAGCTTCCAGGAGGTCTTTCGGGCGGCCCTGCTCGAAAACCTTGCCGTCTTTGAGGACCACAACCTTGTCGGCGTTGAGGACCGTCCTCATCCTGTGAGCAATGACGAGCACCGTCTTTCCGGCCAAAAGTCTCGAAAGGGCCTCTTGCACCTGCGTTTCGTTCTCCACGTCGAGTGACGCGGTTGCCTCGTCGAGCAGCACGATGGGCGCGTCCTTGAGGAGCGCGCGGGCGATGCTGACGCGCTGGCGCTCTCCGCCAGATAAGAGGCTGCCGTTCTCGCCGATCATCGTTTCGTAGCCGTTCGGCATGAGCCTCACGAACTCGTCGCAGTTGGCCGCGCGGGCGGCGGCGAGCACCTCTTCGTCGCTTGCGTCCGACTTGCCGAGGCGGATGTTCTCCATCACCGTGTCGTCGAACAGGACCACGTCCTGGAACACCTGGGAATATTTGGAAAGAAGCACCTCTGGGTCGACGGTCGAGATGTCCACCCCGCCGACCTCTATCGTGCCGCCGTCCGCATCCCACAGCCTCGCGGCGAGCTTCGCGCACGTTGATTTGCCGCCGCCCGACGGGCCGACGAGTGCTGTGATCTCACCCTCCGCAGCCACAAAGGAGACGTCGGAAAGAACAGGGGCCTCCTCGTCGCCGTAGGAGAACGACACGTTTTTGAAGGACACGTCGTAGCCCTTCGGGGAGAAGTCCTTCGAGCCCTGCTGGGCGGGCTCGTCCATGATCGCACGGATCCTTTCCAGCGACAGGCGGACACCGAGAAGCTCTGCAATCACCTCGAGCACGGCATTGATGGGGTCGTATATCCTCGTAACGACGAGAAGGAAGGCGAAGAACACCATGAAGTCGATCTGGCTCGAGGCGATGAGCGCAGAGCCGACGAGGACGGTTGTCGCTATGCCCATCCTCATGACGGTCTGAGCCGATGCGACGAGGGCGCCCGTGGTGAGCTCCGCGCCGATTTGTGATCGCTCGAAATCGTCGATTTTGCCGTGGAGCTTCTCAAGGAACGCAGCGGACCGGTTCGACGAGCGGATCTCCCGCGCACACTCGATGAACTCCTGAACCCCGTCGCCAAGCGCAAGGCGGCATGCTGTTTCCTTCTTGGAGCCGGCCTGCTGCCTCTTCGCCGACCCGAGGACGATGGCCACCGCCACGGGCACTGCCCAAAGTGCGGCGAGCGCCAGCCTCCAGTCGAAAACGAGCAGGGCTGCCGCCACCAGCACGGTCGAGATTCCCGTCCCGAACAGCTGGGGCATGATGTGCTGGAACATGCGCTCCTGGTCGGAGCAGTCTTTCATGATCGAGGCAGTGAGGTCGGAGAGGTTCTTCCTCCCGAAAAACGAGAGCGGGAGCTCCCTGAGCCGTTCGGCGAGCGCGATCCGCTTGCGCGAGGACTCCTGGAACACGGTTCCGTAAGTCGCGCGGTACTCCGCCCATTGGGACAGATACATCGCCGCCAGGACTGCGACAATGGCGGCCAGGCACGGACCCGCGGACGGCAGCGGAGCCGCCGGGTTCTCGAGATGCGCCACGAACTCCCCTGTCACGAGGTAGAACACGCCCACCGGCGCCATGAGGACGAGGTTGGCGAGGGCGCAGAAGAAGACGCCCCTGCGGAAGTCGCGCGCGCCTTCCTCGCTCAAACCAAGCTTCTGTTGCAGCATTTAGACATCGCCCCTTTCGATCTTCCAGGACGTGGATTTCTGGTAGTCGTCCCACATGCGGGAGTAAACGCCGCCCGCATGCACCAGCTCTTCGTGGCGCCCGCGTTCGACGATACGGCCTCGGTCCACGACGCAGATTTCGTCCGCCCCGACAACGGTCGAAAGGCGGTGCGCGATCATGAGAACGGTTTTCCCGCAAGTGAGCTTGGAGAGCGCTTCCTGGATGAGAGATTCGTTCTCCGGGTCGGCGAAGGCGGTCGCCTCGTCGAGAACCACGATGGGGGCGTCCTTGAGGATGGCGCGCGCGAGGGCTATCCTCTGCCGCTCTCCGCCCGAAAGGTACACGCCGTCCGCGCCGACCACGGTCGCAAGGCCGTTGGGCATCTTCGCGACGATGTCCTCGCAGCGGGCGGCCCTGACCGCCTCCTCCACCTCTGCTCGGGTCGCATTCGGGCGGGAGGCCCTCACGTTGTCGAGGAGGCTTTCCTTGAACAGGTGCTCGTTCTGGAACACGAAGGCCACCAGGTCCATGACCGTCGATTGCTTCATGTCCCTTACATCGATCCCGCCGATTGCCACGCTGCCTTCGTCGGCGTCCCAGAAGCGCGGCACCAGGCTGGCGATCGTCGTCTTGCCTCCCCCGACGGCCCGACGAGTGCGACCGTCGACCCCTCGGGAACCGAAAGCGTCACGCGGTCGACCGCCCTCCTGTCGCTGTTGGGGTACGAGAACGACACGTCGCGCAGCTCGACGTCGAAGCGCTCGGGGCGCCCGTCGCCCGCCGAGCGCACTTCGGGCACGGAGAGGAGCTCCTCTATCCGCCTGATGGCGTCCGAGCCCATGGTGACCGCCTCGGACGCGTACATGACCTTGTTCATCATCGAGGTGGTCAGCGCCGAGAAGATCACGAAGAACAGGAAGTCCGTCAGGAACATCGGGAAATCGCCCGCAGAGGACGCCAGCAGAATTCCGGCGGGAACCAGCACGGCGAAGGTCGCGTTGATGGCGACGAGCTGGGCAAGACGAGGCTTCTCGCAGAGAAGGACGTATTTCGATGCGAACTCCGTGTAGCCGTCGATCGCCTGCTTGAACGCCCTGAACGAATTGACCGTCTGCTGGAACATCTTCACGACGGGAATGCCGCGCACGTACTCGGTGGCGGCCTTGTTCATCTTGGTCAAGGCATCCTGGTATTTCATCATGAACTGCATGTAGTCGGATTCCCCTCCGCGTCCGCCGCCCATGAGGAGCCACATGCAGATAAACGAGATCGCCACGGGGATCAGGCAGACGGCTCCCAAGGCCCAGTCGACCGCGAACATGACCGCCAGCAGGGCTATCGGCGAGACCAATGAGCCGACGAAATCGGGGAGAGTGTGGGCGAGGACGCCCTCGGTCTGGGCTGCGCAGCCGTCGATCACCCTGCTGATCTCGCCCGACGCGTGCGTGTCGTAGTATCCGAGGGGGACCTTTGCGAGATGGTCCAAGGATCTCTTCCTCATGTTCGCCGCCGCCCTGAACGCAGCAAGATGCGTGCACACCAGCGCGCAGAAGTAGACGACCACGCCCGCCGCCGCGAAGGCGAAGGCGAGCCAACCCCACTTCGCCACCCCGGAAGCGGCGCCCCAGTCGGGCGCGACCGAGACGAGATCGCGTAGGACGAACCAGATGCACACGAGCGGCGCGATCGCAAGGACCGCGTTCAGAGCCGAGAGCAGGCACCCTGCGACGGCAAGGGCTTTTCTTCTTCCCGCGTAATCGAGCATTCGCGCGACGGGGCCGCGCTGTCTTCTTGACATCGATACCGCCTTTCTTCCGTTGTCCGAATTGTTTGTTAAACAGTGTATAACAAATCAATCGATAATATGTTGGTGCAAGTGAACTTTCTTGGAGAAGCTTCGGGCTGCTATAGTGGGGGCATGCAGTCACAGAGTTCACAAAGCAACAAAGCGCGCCGCAGAAAAGAGGGGCTTCCCGCAATCACGCCGGAAGCGATCTGCGACGCGGCCATCTCCCTTACGAAGGAGAAAGGGCTCGAAGGCTGGAGCATGCGCGACCTGGCAGCCGAGCTCGACGCGTACGTGCGCGTCATCTACTATCATGTCGGCGATCGCGACGCGGTGACCTCCCTCGTCATCGAGCGCGTCCTGTCCGAGGTCGCGATCCCCTCTGCTGCCTCTGGTTGGCGGGCATGGTTCGACGACCTGCTTCGTGGCCTGAGGGGCGTGATGAGGCGATACCCAGGCGTCGCCAAGAGGTTCGCGCTGGTGGGTCCGGGCGGCCATGCGGCAAGGGCAATCGCCGAGACGGGCATCTCGCTTCTTCGGGAGGCTGGCTTCGGAGAGCTTGCGGTTCCCGCTTTCAGCCTGCTCCTCGAGCAGACGTGCCAGTTCGTGGCCCAGGAAGACGACCGCGACGCCCTCCCCAGCCTGAGAAAGAGCGCGGCGTCCGAGTATGCCGCTTGCGCCGGCGTCCCGGGAGGGATGGGCGACCTGAGCAAATCGGTCGCCCATGCAACGACTTCGGAAAGCTCGTTGCGGCGGTACTACGACGATTCGTTCGATTTCTTCCTCAGAACCGTCCTCGACGGCCTCGAGGTCAGGCTTTCAAACATGCGGGGCTGACCGCCCGGGTCGCAGCCTGCCCCTGCCCGACGGGGATCACGCTGTCGCACAGCGACGATGCCACGTCCGCCGAATGCGTGACGACGACGAGAGCGACCCCCTTCGACTCCCTGATTGTCGCGAGCAGGCGAAGGACCTCCTTCTGCGTCGCGACGTCCAAGGCCGAGGTCGACTCGTCGCATATGAGAACCGACGGCTCTTGGGCGAGGGCGCGCGCTATGGCGATCCGCTGCACCTGTCCGCCAGACAGCGAGGGGATCTTCCTCTTCGCGAGGTCGGAGGAAAGGCCGACCGATTCGAGCAGTTCGGCGCACCGCTCCCTCCTCCGTTCCCTTTTCCACTCGGGATGGCGACGGGAGATTGCCCGCGAGAGCTGGAATCCGACGGTCAGCGCGGGGTTCATGCTCGTCGAGGGGTCTTGCGGCACCACTTGAACGGAGAGGAGCTCTTCCACGGAGCGCCTCTCGAACCTGCGGTCGAGAGGCGCCAGAACGCCTCCGGCGCGCAAGGAGATCGACCCGGCTTTCGCCGGGGCGGTTCCGCTGATGGCTTTCACGAGGGTCGACTTTCCCGAACCGGACGGGCCCACGACCGCAACGCTGCCGCCTACGGGGAGGTCGAAATCGAGGTCCCTGACGGCGGTCTTTCCGTCCGGGGTCTCGACGGTGAGTCCCCTCAGCGACAGCGCGGCCTCGGCGTCCTTCTCGGTCTGCGGGGCCATCGCTCCGAGGGCAAGCGCCCCGACGAGCCTTTTGGCGCATTCCGATTTCGGGGAGGAAAGGACGTTGCCCATCGCTCCGCTTTCGACCACCGACCCAGCCTGCATGATATGCACGGACCTCGCGATCCTGCTAGCGAACGCGATGTCGTGGGTGATGACGAGAATGCTGGCTCCCGAAAAGGCGGCTCCGTCCCGCACGACCCGCACCACGTCGTCGATCGCCTCGGCGTCGAGTCCGGCAGTCGGCTCGTCGAGGATGACGAGTTCGGGATCCGACGCCATGGCCCTCGCTATCGCCACGCGGCGGCGTTGCCCTCCCGACAGGGCCGAAGGCCTCCTTTCAAGAACCCCTCCGACGCCTTCAAGGCCAACCTCGGCAAGAAGGGACATCTTGCGTTCGTCGTCTCCGTCGAACGCTTCTCCGAGCAGCTCCCTGACGGTCATATGCGGGGTCAGGGAGAGGGCAGGGTCCTGGGAGAGCCATGACACTTTGGAGCTTCTGTATTCGCGCAGCTCCCTTTCGGAGAGGGAGAACGGGTCTTTCCCGCACACCGACACCGAGCCGCCCTTTTTCACCAGTCCGTTCCTGACGTGCTCCAAAAGCGCGAGCGCAAGGGTCGTCTTCCCCGATCCGGACTCTCCCACGATGGCGAACGCCTCTCCCTTTTCCAGAGACAGGGAAACCGTTTGCAGAACCGTCGACCCCGCGCGGGTGCAGACGGTCAGATCCCGCACCTGAGCGATGGGCTCGCCCTCCTGTTGCCCGAGCATCACGAACGCCCCTTTCCAATCCTGTCGATGAGCAGATTTCCTGACACGGTTATGCAAGCCAAAGCAATGCACGGCGCGATTGCCGCCCACGGGTTCAGCGAGAGTCCGTCGAGGCCGGACTGGATCATCGTCCCCCAGTCGGATGCACTGCCGAGCGGATCGAACCCCATGAACGTGGCGCTCGACACGAGATAGACCGCGCTGATGAAGCGAAGGCCCGCATCGGTCGCGATGGGCAGTGCCACGCACGGCAGCACGTCGAACATAACGGTCTTCCAGAGCGGGTCGCCCGACAGCCGGGAGGACTCGACGAACCCCGACCTCAAAACGGGTCCCACCACCGAACGGGTGTAGCGCGCCGTGAAGGGGGCCGAGACGGCAATCGTGACGAGCACCATCGTGGCGACTCCGGATCCCAACCCGAAGACCAGGACCATCATGACGAGCACGGACGGCATCACCACGAACAGGTCGGCCACTGCGGAAAGGGCCGTCTTCGGAATACCCTTTCCGGCGAGCGCTATGCCCCATGCGACGCCGACGACGGTGGACGCGATGGTCGACAGGACCGAGACCCCGAGAAGCTGCGCCCCTCCGTGCAGGAGGCGCGCGAAGACGTCCCTGCCGAGGCTGTCGGTGCCGAGAGGGTGGCCTGCCCCTGGCGGAGAGAAGCTCGCCCCGAACGTGGACGACCCGTCTGCCGGGATTAGACAGCCAACCAGTGCGAACAGAACCGAGCCCGCAAACAGCGCTGCCAGGAGGACGGTTCCCGCCCTCCCTCTTCCTCTAGGCATCGTTTTCACCCTCCTTCAGCAACGCGTCCGCCAGCCAGTACGCGACAAGCGAGACGGAAACCATGACGAGCGTGCACGCCATGAGGACGTTGGGCTCCCTGTTCTGGACGGCGCTCACCATAAGCGTCCCGATTCCGGGAAAGTTGAACACGCACTCCACGATCACGGCGCCCCCGATCAGGTACGGGACCACCGAGGCGAGCGCTTGGGCTATGGGCGCCGCGCACGACGGCAGAAGATGCCTGAGCACCACCCTTCGCTCGGGAACGCCTGCGAGACGCGCCGCCTCGACATACGGCTCGGCGTTCTCCCTGGCGACAACCGCCCGCACGGGCCTGATCACGGAGCTCATGCCGACGAGCGCTATCGATGCCGTCGGCAGCACGAAGATTTCGGGAGCGGAGAACGCGCTGGCTCCGACGGGGGCGAGGGACACGGCCGGGAGAACCTTCAGGCACGTAGCGAATACAAGCACCAAGACAAGCGCCACTACGAACTCGGGCATCGACCGCACGATTAGGGCCCCGGTGCTCACCGCGCGATCAGGCGCCCTTCCGGAGCGCAGTCCCGCCAACACGCCCAAGCCGGTTCCCGCGATCGCGACCGCCAGGAACGCGAGGCAGAACATCGCGGCCGTTCTCGAAAGCGGGCCGATGAGGGCATCCGCCACGGGGCGGCCCGTGGCGAACACCTCGCCGAGGTCCCCCGAAGCCGCTCCGGTAAGCCATGAAGCGAACCGCTCGATGAGGGGAAGATCGAGCCCCCACTCGTGCATGAGAGCCTGTATCTGCTCGGTCGTGCCCGTGAACCCCAGCTGCTGGGTCGCGGCGTTTCCCGGAAGCAGGTCGAGGGCGCAAAACACCAGGAAGCACGCAGCCAGAAGATACACCGCGAATCTCAGGATCACCATCGCCGCCCGCGCGGCACGGGCGGCGATTCTTCCTCTTGGCCTCGGCATCCCTACGCCATCGAGGCTTTTGCGAACAAGGGGACGGACTGGGTGATCCCGACTCCTGAGACTCCTTCGATATGAGCCGAGAGCTCGTAGGCGTAGCCCCACATGACTTCGGAGCCCCGCTCCCATAGGATCTGCTGAGCCCGGTCGTAGATCTCCGTGCGCTCAGCTTCGTCACCCGTCTGGGACGCCTGCGTGAGCAGGGCGTTGTACTCCTCGTCGGCCCACTGGCTGAAGTTGTAGGGGCTCGTGGCTCCCGTGTCCATGTAGGCGCGAGCGGCGTACGGGCGGTTGATGAGGTAGGTCGCGAAAACCTGCGTGTCGTAGATCGGCTGCATGTCGGTGAAGATGTTTGCGGGATCGACCTCCGTGACGTTGAGCGCGACGCCTGCCTCCTCCATCTGCTGGGCGAGCATGTCGACGGAGTCCTTGATGCCTGGAACGAGCTCGGATGTGAGGACGTCGAGGGAGGTGATGCCCTTGTCGCGGAACACCTGCGCCGCCGACTCGAAGTCGAGAGAGCGCTGCTCGATGGCGTCGTTGTACCCGGGAAGGCCCTTGCCGATGACATCGTTGCCGACTTCGCCCTCGCCCCGGAATATCGTCTCGACCATCGCCTCGCGGTCGACGATCGCCTTGAACGCGGT
Organism: uncultured Eggerthellaceae bacterium; assembly: GCA_964490925.1. Taxonomy (GTDB): domain Bacteria; phylum Actinomycetota; class Coriobacteriia; order Coriobacteriales; family Eggerthellaceae; genus CAZBEP01. The sequence continues at coordinate 8,376 of CAZBEP010000034.1, forward strand.
GCGAACCTCCTCGTCGTCGAAGGGGGCTTTGGTCGCGTTCAGACAGAACTTGTACACCGACGAATGAGCCACGCCGCCGGACATCACGGCGAGGCCCTCGGCCCCTTCGATGGTCGCCACGTCGGTCGAAGAGATCTGGTGGGCGAAGTCGATCTGCCCGCCGGTGAGCGCGGTGACACGCGACGAGGACTCCATCATCGGGAAGAGCTCGATTCGGTCGATCTCGGGCGCACCGCCCCAGTAGCCTTCGAACGCCTCTATCACGGTGCCGGAGTCAGGGTCGAACGAGACGAGCTTGTAGGGGCCAGACCCCAGGTCCTCCACGTCGAACTGGTCGGCGGTGGTGCCGTTCGGGAAAATGGTCGAGATCGGGGCGAGGGCCTCCTCGACGAACGTCGCCTGGGGCTGCGTCAGCCTGATCGTCACCGTGCGGTCGCCGTCGGAGACGGAGCTATCCCAGTCGACGTACAGGTACCCCATCATGCCGTTGGGAGAGGTCGAGAGGTACTGGAGGCTGTAGAGGACATCGTCCGCGGCGAGCGGGTCCCCGTTGTGGAACGTGACCCCCTCTTTGATGACGATGGTCCATTCGGTTCCGTCATCGTTGGTGGTTATCTCGTCGGCAAGCTGGTAGGTCATCTCCTCTCCCTCCATGAGCACAAGGGAATCAAAGATGTTGAGGTACACGGCAAAGGGAAGCATGGCGCCGTTCGCCGTCGAGGGGTCGACGGTGTCCGTGGAGCCCCCGGCGATGCCGACGCGCAGAACCCTCTCACCGCCTCCTTGCTCTGTGCCGCCTTGCTCGGCTGTTTGCCCCGAGCATGCCGACAGCACGCCGCCCGCACCGAACGCCAGCGCAAGACCTCCCATCAGCTTGACGCAGTCGCGACGAGAAATCGCGACACCCGTTTGACTTCCGTTGGTTTCTGGCATTGTCGCCCCTTTCCTCTATCCAAAAATTGTTATACATCGTATAACTAGCAATATGATAGCCATATCTAACTTTTTTGGCAAGATTCAGTCTTACGGAGTCGGGACGTTCGGCTACCTTGCATGTCACTATTCCCCTCGCCGAGAGAGAGGGGGGGGGTGATTCTATGCAGGACGTAAGGAACGCCGTCGGCACGCTCGTCTGCCGTGCCGACGGGAAGTCGCATCGCGTCGAAATCGTGAGCAAGGGGCAGCTTACTGTTGTCTCGTTCGGGCGCAACGGGTCCGTGCGCGTAACCAACGCGTCAAAGCAGTAAAAGAGACAGCCGATTAAAACCGAATACCCGCCGATCCGCCAGACGGACAGGAGCTAAGCGCCCTGCCCGTCTTTTTTTTCGCACTTCGGCCGGCCGCCGCTCCTGCGGGCCGAACCCGAAGGAGCGAACATGACACGGTTCTACGAGAGAGGAAATGTGGACGAGGCGCGGGGAGAGTACCGCATCGTGGTGAGGACGCCCGACGGCAAGCGGGTAGAGATGAACCTGCCGCGCCACGTGTTCGAGGAGATTGAGGAGCTCCAACGCGAGTTCTGGCGCACGGAGCGCCGCGAGGCCAGGCACTCCCTGAGTCTGGCCTCGATGGACGAAGCTGCCTTCTCCGAGAACAATACCGAGAAGGATCCGGAACGCGTCCTCGTCGAGCGCCTCGAGTCGGAGGCGCTGCTCCGGGCGTTCCAACAGATACCAGCCATGCAGCGCAGGCGGTTCCTGCTGAGGCACTTGGTCGGAATGCCGACGGCGAGGATAGCCGAGATCGAAGGATGCTCTGACCGCGCGGTGCGCCGCAGCATCGGGCTCGCGCGGGAGAACCTGAGGGAGATTCTCTCGTCCGACATTTAGCCCTGTTTTCCCGGAGGGGGTTCCGAGCTGCGCGCCCGCCTGTCCGTCTTTATGAGGGCGGCACGCCTTTCGCGAACCTTGACATCTCCATACCCGCCCGCCCTGGAAAGGGCAAGAGCGCGCCACGCGATGAGGGTCCTCGCGGGCGGGCGGGAGCCGCGAAGGCGGCGTTTCACGGCTGCGGGTCGGACGAACCCGGCCCGCAGCCGCTTACGTAACCGACCCAGGAGGTGCCCTATGAACGAACATCCTCGCAGGGGCGATGTGTTCCTCGCGTTTCTCGACCCCGTGATCGGATGCGAGCAGGGAGGCACGCGCCCCGTCCTCATCGTCCAGAACGACGCCGGCAATAAACGTAGCAGAACCGTTATAGTCGCCGCGATAACCAGCAAGCCGAAGCGCGGGCTGCCGACGCATGTCCCCGTTCCCGCAGTCGCCGGGTTGAGGGAGGAATCCGTCGTGCTCCTCGAACAATTGAAGACCATCGACAAGGCGCGCCTGAGGGCGTATATCGGCCATATGGGGCAAAGCCAGATGGAAAAGGTGGACTCTGTGAGTAATCGCCCCCTTTAGAACCAGCAATATTGCGACTGAGAGCCACCGACC
>CAZBEP010000035.1:0-10713 GCA_964490925.1 uncultured Eggerthellaceae bacterium
TCATCCTTGCTAAGGTTATAGCGTCGGAAGAGGGAGAGGTCAACTCCGGCGACGGAATGGGCCACGGCGGGCATGCGGGATAGCTTCGCTGCTGAAACCGCCTTTTACCGGCTCCGTCTCCGACAGGTGCGGAGATCGCAGATGCAGTTCTCGGTTGCGGCAGCAGCACCGGGCGCGATACGGACAAGGTGTCCGCCTACGACATCGAGCTTGCCGAAATCGAGGGAAGCTCGATCAAGATTCCTGCTCACAGCCGCATCGCCCTGGTCTGCAGCCTGAAGGAGTACCACGAGGTCGGCGATCATTACCTGTATATCTGCGACGTGGAGCAAGCCTTTGGGGACGAGTCCGAAGAGGCTCTGTACGCCTGGAACGGCTATTCGCAGCTGCGTCCGGCGAAATAAGGGGTTTGGAAAACTCAGCGAGATGCGAAAGCCCGTCGTCTCGTTCGCCTAACGGCGCGACGGCAAAGGCGCGGCTTCCGCGAATATTTAAGAAACGCTGATCAATTCATTCCGGTCTTCAAGCCTCGTGCCTTGTCGCCTGGCACTTGAGCCTCATCGACGCAGTCCACTGCGTCTCAGGCTATCGCTTCTCTGCTCTATCGTGGCCAACCCATGCGCTCTCGCCGTTCTGCGTGCCGTCGGCGCGCGCCTGCCGGGCGGGTATCAGTCCTCAGCGCTCGTAGATGCGGCTCGTGCCGAATATGCGGCGCATCGCGTCCACGGCGGAATGAGGCCCGACGCGAGGGGCGGCTTTCGGCAGGTCGTAGCGTTCGATGTAGCCCTTCGCGAGATCGACGGCGAACACCTCGTCGGAAAGCGACAGGGCGTTTTCCGGGCATATGTCTTCGCACGCCCGGCACTTCACGCACAGCGACGGCGCGTACACGAGGCCGAACGCCCCGTCATCCCCGTCGAAGCGCGACAGCGCTCCTGTCGGGCAGAACGTGGCGCACATCCTGCACGAGGCGCAGCGCTCGCGGTCTATGACGACGTGCCCCCACAGGCGCGTCTCGATGAGCGTGTCCTCCGGAGCCCCCGCGCGGCGCAGCGTATCGAGCAGCTCGATCCGTCGTCGAGGCACGGCGTGGGGGAGCGTGCCGTCCTCGCCGACCTTCGCAAGGGGCTGCGGGGCGCGCTTGGCGCTGCGGCGCTCTTCGGCTCCCATGATTGCGGCGGCGCCGGTGAGCGCTTCGTCTTTCAGCGTCGCGAAGAACCTGCGCCGCTCGTCGTCGCAGTCGGCGGGCTCGGAGCGTCGCGCGGCGGAGGGGAACCGTTGCGATAGCGAGATGGGCTTGCCGAAGCCCCATGTGGCGAGCAGCGTGTTCGCGCACTCGACGACGCGTCGGGCGGTCGCTCCGCCGGGCGCGCGGTCGCATTCCGCGCAGAGGCCGCTGACGAGGGAGATGGACCGCGCGCCGGCGTCTGCCTGGGCTGCCAGCAGGCTCTCGTCGACGCGTCCGAGGCAGGCGACGCCCACCGCCCTCGCCGGGTCTACGCGACCCGAGGCGGCGTCGAGCGCCCGTTCGCAGGCGATCACCGTATGCCCGCCCGCCGTCATGCGGGCCTTGTCGCAGGCCGCGTGCAGCTCTGCATCGGAGGGGTTGCGCGGTTCGAGGGCGCCGGTCGGGCAGAGCGTCGCGCACGTCCCGCATCCGATGCATGCCTCAGGAGAGACCTCGAGGCGGCCGTCGCGCACGGAAAGGCAGCCGCTCGTGCACGTCTCGGCGCAGCGTCGGCACGATACGTTGCGGTTCCGCACGACGACGCAGCGGTTCTGGTCGACGGCGATGCGGTCGCTTTCGAGCCGCTCGAGCAGCCCTATGATGTTCGCGAGCCCCGGCATGACCGCCTTCCCTCCTCGTCAGCCCTTTGCGCTCTCGCCGAAACCCTTCTCCCGCGCCGCGCGCTTTGCCAGCAGCGGGATGCTTACGGCATGCGCGGGGCACGCGTCCACGCACGACCGGCAGCGCGTGCATTCGCTTTGCGGTGACCCCGCCGCGAGATGGCGAACGTCGATGCCCTGTTCGCACGATGCCGCGCAGCGCCCGCATACGACGCGTCCTCCGGACTCGAGGCAGGCGCTTCTGTCGACGACGGGCCTGAACGTGCGGTTGCCCTTCGCTACGAGGCTCATGAGGGCGGCAAGCGGGCACAGCTTCGAGCACCATTGGCGGAAGAGCACGACCTCGACGAGCAGCAGCGCAGGCGCGACGACGACCGACCAGGTGACGTCGCCCCCTCCGAACAGGAGCATGACGAGCAGCACGGTGGCGAAGGTCAGGCCGATCGGGCATACGAGGCAGAACACGGGGAACCCGAACACAGCAGCGGAAAGGAGCGCGCCGCCGAGGACGAAGTGCCGCGAATCGATGGCGGTTCGCTTCGGCGGGCAGGCGGCGCTTCCGCTTGCGGCTCCCGTTCCCGCGCCGGAGCGAGACGCGGGCGCAGCAGGCGAGCCCTGGTTGCGCTCGCCGTCGCCCCCTCGCGCCGCTGGCATGCGGCGAAACGCGTTGCGCAGGCGCGACACGAACGGCACGGGGCAGACCCACGAGCAGAACGCCCGACCGAACAGGAGGATGAGCGCGACAGCGACGACGAGCGCGACCAGGGTTCGCGCGATCGGCGCCTTCGATCCGAGCATCGACTCGATCGCCCCGAGCGGGCACAGCAGCGCGATGTCGCCGAACCCGAGGGCGGAAAGCGTACCCGTTCCCAGGTTGAGCGCGAACCCGACGCCGATGGCGACGAGCACGGCGATCGGCACGGCGGTGCGCAGACGGCGAGATTTCACGATGCGCCTCCTTCCGCCGCATCCGCCGGGGCGCCGGATGCGGGACGGACGACGATCGCCCGGCTCGTCGCCCCGGTGGAGATGGAGCCGTTCTGGAGCGAGACGCACACGGCCTCGCACGCGCCGCATCCCACGCAGCGAGCCTCGACGACGGAGGGGCGCTGCGCGCTGTCGAGGGATATGGCGTCGAACTCGCAGGAATCGAAGCAGAAGCGGCACCCGGCGAGGCGATAGGCGAGGCACCAGTCGGTGTTCAGCTCGGCGACGCCCATGACGTGTCTCTCGCGCCGCGCCCCGTCGGGCAGCCGGAGCGCGCCGACGGGGCAAGCGGCTTCGCAGAGGGGCCGCCCGCTTCCCTCGCCCTCGCACCAGTCGCAGTACGCGACCGAGAAGTCGAGCGAAGGCGTGCGCATGTTGAGCAGCCCCGTTTCGATATGAGAGGGGACGATGATGTCCTGCGGGCAGGCGGTGAGGCACTTCTGGCAGCGGATGCACGCCGAAAGCAGGTGCTGCTCGTCTTGGCCGCCTGGCGGGCGCACGAGGCTTTGCGCTTCCGCGATGCTCGCGCCGCCGAGCGCGAGCATCGCGGAAGCGCCGCCGACACCGATGCAGAACGTTCGCCGGTCGATGCCACCGAGCGTTCGCGTCGCACCATCTCCGCTCATGATGGAGCGCCCCCGTCCTTTGTCCCGATGCCCGCCCCGCCTCCGGGATCGAGGGAGAGGGAGTCGAAGAACTCCCTGTCGGTTCGCAGGAACCCGTCGGTCAGGCATGCGAGCCCGCAGTAGAAGCCTGTGCGCGCGAAGGAGCGCATGTCTGCTGTGAACGCGGGCGTCCATACGAGAAGATGCACGCAAAGGAGGTCTCGCTGTACGCCCAGCAGTCGGGCGGCCTCGGCCTCGTTTTCGGCGAGCGCGCCGCGCGTGCGGCCTGCGAGTGTCGCCATGAACTCGAGTTCGAAGGCGATGTGGTCTTCCGTCTCGCACCAGTCCTTGCTCTTGGCGATGCCCTCGCGCCGCGCGAGCTTGAGCATCTCGTCGCGGGCATCCTGCATAAGCAGGCGCTTCTCCGACGTGTAGACCGATTCGTACGGATACGCCGCCGAAGAGGCGTCCTGACCGTGCCCGATGAAGGTGTGTGCGAAGTCCCGGGCCAGCTCGGTCAGCGCCCCGGAGCCGCGCGAGCTCAGGTAGCGGGCTATCAGCCGGTAGCCCTCGTCGGCGTCGGCGTCGCCCGTGCTGGCGGGCCATCGCGCCGCGCGCAGGTCGGCGAGGAGCGCTTCGTCCAGTTCGCGACGGTAGAGTCGGGCGAGCAGCGCGTAGGTCGCCCGCCGCGATTCGAGGAGCGCCGCAAGCTCGTCGTCGGCGCTTCGGGTGTGCTCCAGTCCGGTCACCGGGTCTCCTTTCTCCTTCGACGCTGCTACTCAGCGGCTTCTGCAGCCTGCTCGGACGCAGCGTCGTCCTCGACGTCGGTGAGCAGCCCGAGCACCTCGGCGCCGATGTCGGTTCTGCGCCAGACGCCCTCCCACTCGATGGCGTCGCATTTCTCAAGCCGGTCGACGAAGAACGGCCCGTAGATGCGGGGGCTTTGGACAAGCGGGTCGGAATCGACGGCTTCGCATATCTCGTCGATCGAGCATCCGTCCCCGTCGCACATTTCGAGTATCCGCTTGTAGAGCGGCAGCAGATCCGGGTCGTCGTCAAAGAACCCCTGCGCCCGGCCTACAGGATCGTCATCTTCGAGAATGGTGATCCCGGGGGCGGCCGTTTCCCAGTACAGGTCGCTCGGCTCGTTCGCCACGTAATAGCGCACGCCGTCCTCCTCGATAATCGACGGCTCCATCGTCGAGACGTCGTAGGCGCTCCCGTCGGCGTTCACGCGGTCGAGCGCGCCCGCCTCCTCGAGTAGCGTACAGAAATCGGTTGCCGTGTACACCGTCGGCATGAACTCGTGCATGCGCTCGACCTCCGCTGCGACGTCGGCGTTGCTCGTGCGATTTCGGCACAGTTCGAGGATGTGCATGAGGATCTTGCGTTGCGGCGCCATGTCGGCGATGAGGTCATCGACGGGGCGGGCGGGGTCGTCCTCGGCGTAGGGGCTCGTCCGCTCGGCGTCGGCGATAATCGAGGGGATCTCCGACGGGCCGAGGGGGCTGAACGTCACGTCGTCGGTCGGGATGTTGTACGTTGTCTGATCAGTCATAGTTCCTCCGCATCAGTAGTACGGCAGCACGGAAATGCCGAGCTCGTAGAAGAGCACGCGCAGCGTGATCGCGCCGAAGGCGACGACAACGGCGATCGCTGCGCCGAGCGGCTTCCAGGCCGCAGCGCCGCGCTTGCGGGCGATGACGGCGAGCGCGACGGGCGCTGCGGCGCACACGACGACCGCGACGACGAGCGCAAGCCGCCCACCCTCGAACAGGCTCGTTGCGCTTTCGACCTCGAGCATGCCGCTTGTGATCTGGGTCGGGTCGTAGTAGTAGCCCAACGATGAGTAGAGCGCCGTCGCGCAGCCCATAGCGACGAGGTATCCGATCGAGGTGGCTGCGTTGACGATCACGCCGACAAGCGCCGCAGGAGCGATATCGCCCAGATCGTCGCCGCGGACGGCCATGATGACGGCGAACGTTGCCGGCCCGAACGCGCACGATGCTCCGAGAAGCGAGGCGATCTGCACGATGGAGTCCCACGCAGGGCGCGACGCCATCATGTAGGAGTGCCCCATCACCGCGACGAGGGCGACGGCGACGACGAGCGCGAGCGCCCCGCACCAGCGGGGGACGCCGCCCGTGCGCCGGAGCGCGGCGAAGAACGCCACCATCACGAGGAACATGGCAACGATCCCGATAAGCTCTTGCGTGATGCCGGAGGTGATGTGTCCGAAGCCGTTGAAGATGCGCTCCCAATGCTCGAGATGGAAGAACACCGCGATGCCGCCGATGACCAGGAGGGCGAGCGACACGACGAGCGCCGGCAGCTGCGAGGCCGTCGCGCGCCCGCGCGCAGCGAGGAGACCCTGGGTGCCAAACAGGCCTGCAGACCAGCTGACGAGAGTCGTGAAGAGGATAAGGGGCCACTGGAGCTCCATCGGTTACTCGCCTCCTTGCCAGGTTCGGTTGCGCAGGATGTAGACGAATGACGGGTTGTTCCCCACGTTGGGAAGGCGGTAGATATCGTCGTCGGTGAAAGGCCTCGTCGTGCTCGTGATGGGCTCGAAGGTCTCGCCGTCGAGCGGCGGGCCGACGAAGGACTCCACCCCTTGCTCGATGTCCCCGAAGTAGCGGGCGCGCGCCCCGCATTGGCGCACGCATTCGGGGATCTCGCCTTGGGCGATCTTCTGCTCGCACAGCGTGCACTTCTCGACGACGCGCTCCTCCTCGTTGAGGTAGCGGACGCCGTACGGGCACGCCATCGCGCAGAACTGGCACCCGATGCACTTCTCCTTGTCGATCTGCACCGTGCCGTCATCGAGCTTGTGGGATGCCTCGGTGGGGCATACCTTCACACATTCGGGGTTCTCGCAGTGCTGGCAGCCGATGGGAAGGTAGTACATCTCGACCTCGGGGAACTTCCCTGTCCCGCCCGGCGTGGGGTTTGGCCCGACGCGCAGCACCTTGTTCCAGTAATTGCCGACGGGCACATCGTTGACGGTTTTGCAGGCGACGGTGCATGCGTAGCACTGCACGCAGCGATTGAGATCCGTCGCGATGGCGTATTGCGTCATTTCCAATCCCCTTCGTGTTCGATGCTGTAAACGGGCATCCAGTCTTTGAGGCGTTGATCCTGGACGTCGGAGATGACCGGCGTGCCGTCCTCGGGCGCGCAGGGGACGGGGTTGCCGAACGGCGAGTTCTCCTCCGTCGCCTTGTACACCTTCACGAGGTAGGCGCGCAGTGTCGCCGCTCCGTTGATCGGGTCTTGCGTGGTCGGGTCGACGAGTACGTTGATGTTGGAGAGGTCCCAGCCGTGCGTGGGCGCGGGAAGCTCCGGGTACCACCAGGCGTGGTCGCATTCGATTACGCCTGGGGCGATGCCGTAGAACAGCGAGGCGACCTGCCGGATGCGCCCGCGCTTCGACTCTATCCAGCACCAGTCGCCGTCCTCGATGCCAAGATCGGCCGCCGTCTCCGGGTTGATCTGGAATACGGGGACGACCGCTTCCTCGCGGCAGAAGGGCACCATGCGACCCTCGCTGTGGAAGTACACCGGGATGCGCCGGCCGCTCGTGAGGATGATGGGGTACTCCTCATACACGTCGGGGGTCGAGTACGGGCTTTCGTAGGGCTCGTGGACGACGGGCAACTCATGGCCGGGGTGGTAGCTCTCGAGGATCGTCGACCAGATCTCGAACAGCCCCGTCGGGGTGTCGAAGCCGGGCGTGCGGCCCGTATAGCGCGCATATCCGAGCATGTAGCGGTACGCATAGCCCCACGGGGAGATCTCCTTGAGATCCCACTGGCCGTGCTCCTGGTACTGCGCGACGAAGTCGTTCCAGTCCTCGCAGTGGATGGTTTTGCCCTCGGGGCCGGGTTCGGCGAAGCCGGCGGTGTAGGGCAGCACGGACAGGTTGTTCATCTGCTCCTCGTTGGGCCACGCGATGTCGAGCCATTCCTCGGGGAACCATTCGGGGGCGGCATCTTTGCTCGTGGGCCACCAGGGGATGCCCATCTCCTTGATGATCTGCACGATCTGGCCGGAGTCGAGCCGCGCCTCGCCGAGCGGTTCCTGGCAGCGCACCTGGGCGTTGAGGCCGCATTCGGCGCCCTGCGAAGGGCGGAGCAGGTTGTTCTCTAGGTAATGCGTTGCCGGCAGCGCATAGTCGGCGAGTTCAAGCTGCGGGGTATGCCAGAGCTCCGAGCACCAGTAGAAGTCCATGCGCCTGATGGCCTCCCAGTTACGCGCCGCATTCGCGGAATGGAAGTGGTTGCCCGTCGCTGAGATCATGGCGCGGATCGGGTAGGGCTTCCCGAGCAGCGTCATGTCGGTTGCGGACGCTTGGTCGTAGTGCATCGACGCGCCGCCGATTGTGCGGATCCACGGCAGGATGGGGAACCGGTCCGCGCCGGCGACCATGGTGAGCTTCTCGGTGGGAAGCGTCGGCGCACCGAGGGGCGCTGCAAAGTCGATGCCGACGGTGTAGTACGACTGGATGGGCTCGCCGCCGCGGTTGCCGTTCGGGGAGTCTAGGTTTCCCATGATGCTCGAGAGGATGAGCAGCTCGCGCTCGGAATCCATGGCGTTGCCCGTGTGCTCGGGGGCCAGGTTGTAGACGACCGGCCCCGCGCCCAGCTCGCTGCCGTAGATCTCGGCGACCTCGCGGATCTTGTCGGCGTTTACCCAGCAGTGCTCGCCGGCCTTCTCGGGCGTCCATTCCGCGACGCGGTTGCCGAGTTCTTGCAGCACGGTCCTGCAGGTCACGGTGCTGCCGTCTTTGAGCGTGACCTCGTATTCTCCCTTGAGCGCCGGATCAATGTCGGCACCGAAGCCGGGGTCGACGGGCACGTAGAGCTTGTTGTAGCGGGTGAACTCTTTGACCTCGTTGTAGCCGTCTTCGCCTTGCCAGGTAACGGTCTCGGAATCGTACCAGATAGGCTTGTTGCTCACGGTGTCCCACACCATGAAGCGCCGGGGGCTGCCGCCCTCGACCATGTCAGATTCCTTCAGCAGGCGCGTGCTGATCGTAAGCGGATACTCGCCGTTTTTGAACTCTTCGGAATGCACGAAGCCCGAGGGCTCCAGGTTGGGGCAGTAGAGGAAGGGCGCGTTCGACCAGCGTTTCAGAAAGGCGCTGTCGTAGCTTTCCATCTCGTTGACGATGATGTTGAGGAACGCGGCGCCCATCGCGTCGTCCGTGCCCGGACGCACGGGGAGCCAATGGTCGCATTCCTTGCCGAGGTTCTGCAGGCGAGGCCCGACGACGATGGACGTCTCCGACTCGACCTGCGCGTCCACCGTCACGCGGCAGGCGTTGTCGTAGTTGGATATCTCCTGGTTGGTGCCCCATTGGAAAAACACCTTCGGACTTTCGTTGAGCGCCGTCCAGTGGCATGGGTAGCAGCAGAGCATGGCCGAGCTCTCGCGCGGCCCTTTGCAGATCTGCCCTGCCGTGTTCCCCGCGTTCGGGGTACCGAGGTAGCCGCCGCACGTCATGACGCCGATCGAGGTCTGCCGGCTCGTCCCGTGGTAGGTGCGGATGGCCGACCCGCCGTACTTGTCGATCATGTTCTGCAGGCACTTCGCGGTCATCTTGTTCGCTTCGTCCCAGGAGACGCGCACCCATCCGGGGTCGTCGCCCTTCGGACGCGTGCGCCGCATCGGGTAGCGGAGCCTGTCGGGATGGTAAAGCTGCTGCATGCCGGACTTGCCCTTCGCGCATAGGTTGCCGCGGCTTGTGTAGGCGGTCTCGTCCCCTGTGATGTCGACGACGCGCCCGTTGGACACCCATACCCAGATGCAGCACTCCATCTTGCCGCAGCAGCGGCACAGGCTGCGGATTTTCGTGATCTCGTCCGTCGAGGATCCGTTTTCCTCGTCGATCTCGGCGAGTGCCGTGGTCGCGCCGATCGCCGACGACAGCGCCGCCGTCGCGCCCGCGACCGCCGACAGCTTGACGAACGACCGACGCGATAGGCCGAGTTTCCCCATACTTCCTCCTTGCAAAGCGTTGGTTGCACGACGCGCTGATGATACGGCCGCCATGCGTGCATAGAACGAGAGGAAAAACGGGGGGAGCCTTTCTTATTTTTAATTGGATTATTCTATATTTTAATTAGATTATTCTCGGCGCTTCCGCTAAGATGAAACAGCCGGCGGCGTTCGGCGCGAGATCGGCGGCGCTCCCATTCGGATCCAATGATCTTACTGTTCGAATCGGGAATAGCACGCTTCCTGCTCGATCCGCCTTGCTGGCGCCGACGTGCTCTTCCGTTCGTTTCGCGAAGCCGCATGCGTTTCGGCTCGGCGGCCGTTCCGGAGGAGGGGTTCTGCTGCGCGCGAGGGGGAGTGGCGCTTTGGCGGATGTCGCATACTTGAAGGAGTTCATCGAAGTCGCGCTCACGCTCAACATGAGCAAGGCGGCGAAATCCCTCTATGTCTCGCAGCCGTCGCTCAGCAAGCATATCGCGGCGCTTGAGCAGGAATGCGGGGCTGCGCTGTTCAAGCGATCGGGATCCCGCATGCAGCTGACGCCGGCGGGGCAGCACTTTTTCGAGGAGTCGTTCAAGCTCGTGCAGATCTACGACGAGATGATCGCGAAGATCCGAACGCTGAAGGACGTCGTCACGTTGCGGGTGGGCGGACTCTACAACAGTTCGACGGTCATCGCGCTCGTCAACGCCGCGCTCGCCCGGGTCAACGCCGATGCCGTCACGACGACTGTCGCCTATCAGGACTACCGCCATCGGTCGTACGCCGAGCTGCTGCTGGAGGGGCGGATCGACGTCGCGTTCACCTTCCTCGAGGGCGACTCGCCGCCCTGCGGGCTGGAGGGGGCGTTCCTCTTCTGCGACCCGATGATATGCCTCGTGAAGGGCGGGCATCCGCTGGCGGATCGCGAGCGGATCCACGTGGTCGACCTCGCCAAGCAGACCATCCTCCAACCGGTCGGGTCGTATTCGACTGAGCACGGCAGGCAAATCGTCCACGGCATCTTCGCCCGCCACGGGATCGATCCGCGCGAGCAGCCGACCTTCCTGCACTCGATCTCCGAGCTCTCGACGATCGCGAACGACGACTGCGTCCTCGTCATGGAGAGGTCGATGCTCAGCTCCCAGCCGTTCACGAGAGATTATCGCGTGCTGACACTCTACGAGGACGACGCCTGCTTCCCGTTCTCTGCGGTCTACCGTATCGGCGACAACGGAGAGGAGCTGCGGCGCTTCGTGGGTGCGCTCACCGAAGCCGCAGGCGAGGGCGTGGC
>CAZBEP010000036.1:0-10658 GCA_964490925.1 uncultured Eggerthellaceae bacterium
CCCCGTGCGCGAGGCCCCGGACGCCTTCTCGGCCCCCGCTCACTGTCTGCTGCGCACTTCGCCTCGCCGTCGCGAGCACGAGGACGCCCTTGCCGTCGGGGGGCGCGCCCGCGACCCCGTTCGCCTCCCGATCTCGCGGTCGGGTCTCTCGATGGCTGCGATTTCCCTGCGGAGACGGGGTCTTTCCGCGACCTCGTCCCGCTCCGGGCCGCGCGGCGCGCGGGCGGAGGCGCGGCGGCTCGCACGGCCGGCGGGGTGTCTGCGGAGGGCGGAAGCCGGGGAAGGGGGCCGTTTTCGCCGCGTTTTGACGGGTAGGGCATGCGCCGGTGCCGCCCGCAGCGGCCGGGAGACGCCGCGGCTCGGGTCTCGCCGGCGCATCCCCAGGTCGCGCGCGCCCGCGCCGCGTCTTCCCGCCCTGCGCGAGGCGACCGGCGGCGCCCCCTCGGACCCCCGCCGCGCTCGGGCGGCCTTCCCGGCCCCCGCCGGCCGCGCGCCTCCCTCCTTCCTGCGAGGGGCGGGGCGGCCCCCGCCTTCCCGCGCGGGAGGCTTCGGTCCCTCCCGTGTCCAGAAAGACGATACAGCTCACGTTTTTCTTGGAGCGACGGGTCTTGGCGGGCGAGCATTGAAAGGCGGAGGACTCCGCAAGCGGGTCATTAAGAGGCGAAGAGTCCCGACGACAAGCTGGTGGAAACGATGAACTTTCGCTGGCAAGCCATCGAAAAGCGAAAGATTTCGATGTGCGTTAGCCCCGTCCGTTCTCGCTTTCGTCGTCGACGAGCGCGATGAGCTCTTGTCGCGAGTGGACTCCCGCTTTCGCGTAGATGTTGCGGGTGTGAGCCCGGGCGGTGTAGTAGGAGATTGTGAGCTTCTCGGATATGTAGTTGCTGCCGTATCCGCGTGCGAGCAGGTAGAACACCTCGCGTTCCCGCGTCGAGAACCCGAAGCGGTCGCTGATGGCCTCGCATCGCCGCTGCCGCACGTCGACATCGTCCGCGCGTTTCGGATCGAGGGCGTTCGCGGGAACGACCGATTCGTCGTTCTCGTCGGCGATCGGGGCGATGATAGCGCCAAGTCGGCGCTTCGACAGCACGATCTCGAGCACCGAGAAGAACACGAGCACGATGACGAGCACTGCAAAGATACGGTACGAGTACTCCGGCAATGCCGTCTCGGCGAGTTTGATGCCGGCGGCTCTGCCGAAAAGGTCGCTTAAGGAAATCCAGATATTGCCGAGCCCGAATATCTTGGTAGGGGATGTTTTGCTTCGGAAGCAGATGTAGGCCCAGAGCGCCGGCACGAGGACGATGAGCGAGAACTTGCAGATTCCCGTTACCACCACGCTGATAGTGATCGCGTTTTCCAAGGCGAGTGGAACGGAGAACACGATGACGAAGCCAAGCGCGAGCGGGTGAAACGCGTCCTGGAAGTGGGGTAGGCTCTTCGCCGCCAAAACGACGCTCGCAAGGGCGCAGAAGGCGATAAGCGAGCACGCGGACGTGTACGCGTCGGCGAAAGCGACCGTTCCGATATCGGCGATCTTGCTGTAATACGTTACCTCGGTGGCGCATAGAAGCATCGCGATCGCGATGACGAGGAAGAGCCGCCAGATGGATCGGGGGATGTCGAGATATTCGGTCGGATTGCTCGCTTGCGGCTTCTCCGTGCAGTTATCGAGCGAGAGCAGGCATCCCGAGAAAAAGAAGAGGACGATGTAGATGCCGATCGAGAGCGGCTCGGGTACGCCGGTAAGCACGAAATAGACGAGCAGCGCGACGATCGCGCACGAGCAAAACGACAGCAGGATCCGTTTAGGAGGAAGCGTGCCGAAGATCTGTCCGGTCTTCAGGTGTAGCACCGAAGAGCCGGCTCCTGTGAGCGCCGAGCCTGCAAGGTAGAGTGCTGGGATGTCGAGGGCGGAACGGCCGAACAGGTAAAGGAACCACGTTCCGATCGACGCGACGGCGCCGCAGGCCACTACGAATGCAGCAGAGTGCAGCAGGTGATTCGAGGCCTCGCGGTTCGCAACGACGAACGCGAGCGTTACGGCGATGAGGCTTATCGTCGAGGCGAAGTACACACCGTAGGAGCCGTGTTCGCCCATCGGGGCCGCATTGCTCCAGCCGAATCCGCTGTACCCCGAAAAGCTCCAGGCAACCCAAAGGCTGAAACCGTACAGCTTGAGTTGCGGAGCCGAAGCGTCGATCCTCCCGAGCGCCCTCATGATCATCGTCGCATCATCCCCCTCCCCCCTGGGGCATGTGCATATGATAGCAAAACGGTTTGGCTCCTTCGGAGGCCGCATGTCTTCCCCTGTCGACGAAACCGATGCGTTTTCCCAGATAGAAGTCGACTAGAACAAAAAGGATTAGGGAAAAATAGAACACGATTTTGCTCGGTGCGTCCATCTTGGGCGAAGCCGTGTGCATGCCTCGCCCGGTACGGTGCCCTCGTCGGATCCTTGTATTCCGTGCGGAGGGGGCGCTATGGAAAACCGGGTGAAGTGCGACGCTCAAAGCAGCCGGACGGCAGCCGTGAAGGGGGAGGGCGGCGTTCGTTTCGACGCGCCGCCGAGCGCGGCGAAGTCGTTTGCGGTGGAATGCGATCGCGATGCCGAAACCACGTTCGAGGAGCGCTACGAACGCCTTGCGCGCGAGGTGAGACGCCAGCCTCTCAATGCAGAACTGCTGCGCATCGTCCTTGGGTTCTGCGAAGATCCTCGCACGCTCGAAGAGATCGGGCAAGCCGTCGATGTTCCCGAAACGAGCGGCGCGATCATCGACGCGCCCCGCGCCGTACGGCTGCTCATCGAACACGGAGGGCTGTCCGTTGAGGCTGCCGTCAGCGATCCCGACGGCGAATCGCAGACGCAGGAGCCAGCCGATTTCTCATGCGCTCTCACATCGTGGGGCTCTGTCAATGAGGGCGCGGCGCACACGACGCAGGGGGCGGAAGACCTCGATTCGACGAGCGCCTCGTTCGTCGAAGGCGACACAGCGCGCGGAGAGGTCGGGTTCGAGGCCGAAAACGGCCTTCCCGCCGCAGATCCTCTTGCCGATCCGCGATCTCGCTACATTTCCACCGATATCGGTATCCGCCTTGCGCGCGAGAATGTGCCGGCGTCTCGTCTGGAAGCGCTGCTTCGGCGCAACGAGGCGCGCGCACGCGTCTACAAGCTTCTGCTCGAGGTTTGCGCTGCGACTTCTCGGAAGCTTTCCGAACTCGAGCACATATGCAGGGAAAGCGAGGCGTATCGACTCGTGAACGAAAACGCGAAAGACGGGATTTCCCCAAGCACGCTCGTCGGCGATCTGGAGCGCGCCGGCGGGATCGCGTGGCAGGGCGCATGGGGGACCACCGAGGCAGGACGCGCGTTTTTGGACGCGCAGGGTGAAAGGGGGTAGGCAACGCAGGGGGGTAGGAGAGCGGACGCGAACCGCTCCGAGAACGAGGAGGAAACTATGACGATAGGTTCGATGACCAGAAGAAGCTTCACGAAAGCCGCGGCGATCGCCGGCATCGCCGCGGCATCGGGATTGTCGCTCGGTGATTCGCTCATCGAAGCCGATGCGGCGTATGCCGAATCTGCTCCCGAGGTGAAGGAGTACAAGACGATGTGCCACGGCTGCATCCAGTTTTGCGCCGTGCGAGTCACGCTGGAAGACGGGGTGGTCACTAAGATCGTCGGTGACGAGGACTCGCCTCTGAACAAGACGGGCGTGTGCATCAAGGGCCTCAATCAGCTTCACGCCGCATACAGCCCTCGCCATATTCTGCACCCGATGCGGCATGTCCAGCGCGGCACGAACGAATGGGAGACCATTTCATGGGACGAGGCGATCGACCTCGCCGCGACCAAGATCGTCGAAGCGATCGAGAAGTACGGCCCGTATTCGTTCTTCGTCTCGTCGGGCGGCGGCGGCGCGTACAGCGGCGCGTTCGCCTACGGTTTCCCCGAAGCGTTCGGCTCGCCCAACTCCTTCGAACCGGGCGGTGCGCAGTGCTTCATGCCGCGCGCGAATATGGCGCCGCTCGTGTACGGCGGACGTCCTCCGTCGATCGCCGACAGCTTCCTGCTCGAGCCGTTCAATACCTATAACGCTGCGACGAAGATGCTCGTCTTGTGGGGGGCTCAGCCAAGCGTGAGCCAAACCGCTCTGTCGGGCCGCGGCATGGCTGATCTGCGAGTCGATCGCGGCTGCCAAACTGTTGTCGTCGATCCGCATTTCTCGCCCGATGCGGCGAAGGCCGATGTGTGGCTGCCGCTTCGCCCGGGCAGCGACACGGCGCTCATCCTCTGCTGGTGGCGCTACATCCTCGACAACGAGCTCTACGATGCCGAGTTCGCGAAGTATTGGACGAACCTTCCGTTCCTCATCAATCCCGATACGCGGCTGCCCTATCTCGCTGAAGAGGTGTGGCCGGACTACGTGAACCCGTCGGCCGATCCCGACGACGTGTACTCCACGCCTGCATACGTCTGCTTCGACGCGCGTACGCAATCCATCCAGCCGTTCCCCTTCACCGCTCCCGAGGATTCTCCAGTCGATCCGGTTCTGATCTGCACGGCGGAGGTCAACGGCATCGAAGCGAAAACGGCCTGCCAGATCTATCGGGAGGAAGCCGACGAGTGGACGCTCGAGCGCACGGCCGAGTACTGCTGGCTTGAGGCGGACAAGATCGAAGAGGCCATCCTGCTGTACGCCAACGTCGAAGTCGCGGGCATCGCGCACGGCGTGGCCACCGACCAGATGCGCTGCTCGTCCGAAGCGCCGCTCGGCCTCAACGGCCTCGATATCCTCATGGGCTACATCAACAAGCCCGGCGCCTGCTTGACGCTGCTTTCCACTCAGTATACCGATCGCCCGACCCAACCGTGGGATCCCTTCGGCGGCGGTGCCTGGCTCAACAACTACGGCGTAGGCTGGATCACCGGCTATACCGAGCGATGGAACCGCGAGCGCGTTGACAGCTTCGAGGACAAGGAGACGCAGACGCTGTGGATGCAGCTTCTGCGCGACCGCCTCGGTCTCGTTGCCCACAAGGGCTTCTATTGGCAGGACAACTGCCATATCCCCACGATTCTCAAAGCCATTCGCACCGGCGAGCCGTACAAGCCGCGCGTATGGTACGAGTTCTCGGGCAACAAGCTCGCGATGCTCGGGAACGCCCAGTCGTGGTACGACGTGTTCGACCAGATCGATTACTGCATCTGCCAGTATCCCAACCTCACGTCGTTCCATTTCGAATGCTGCGACCTGTTCCTGCCGACCGAGGAATGGCTCGAATGGACGGGTACCTCGACGATTCTCAACAAGACGTTCATGTTCACGCCCGTGATCCATCTCGGCGAGACCGTGCACAATGAGATTCCCTCGCAGCAGATCCTCAAGCGCGCCAAGGAGCTGCTGCCCGATTGGCCCGTGACCGACAAATTCCCCGCCGTGAAGGCGGCTTCGACCGAGGCGGAAGTGCGCGCCACGGTGGTGAGCACCTTCGGCGCTGAATCGTGGGAGGATCTCATCGAGAACCAGGACAAGTACGTCCCGAAAGTGGTGCCCGAAGAGGAATTCTGGTGCTACAACCAGCATCTCGACATCGTGAGCGACGGGTTGCCGGCGGGCTTTGCCACCGAGTCGCGCAAATGCGAGCCGTACTGCACGATGCTTCTGAGGATGAGCCGGACGGGCTTCCCGTTCACCTATCCGATGGAGATCGACGCATGCGACGATTACAGCCCCATTTGCCGAAACGTCGAACCGGTGGAGACCCCGTTCGACGACGAGGAATACCCGTACGTGCTCACCTCCGGACGAGTGCCGTACTTCCATCACGGCACCATGCGGCATGCGCCGTTCTCGCGCGAGCTGTATCCGGTGCCGCGCCTGCACATCAATCCCGAAGCTGCGGTCGCCTGCGGCGTCGAGCACGGGCAGTGGGTGAAGATCTCGTCGCGGCGCGGATCGACATCCGCCATCGCGTACGTGACTCAGACGGTGGGTCTGCGGACGCTGTGGATGGAGCGATTCTGGAATCCGGAGGCGTTTGATGCCTCGCAGAGCAATCCTGATGGTGGTTGGCGGCAGTGCAATATCAACGTGCTGACGGATAACTATATCGACAGCGATGTCGACCATCCGTGGAACGACGTGTACGGATCCTACACGCTTCGCGGCTTTCAGGTGAAAGTCGAACCCGGCGAGCGACCCTCCAACGTGTGGATCGAGCCCGAGGAGTTCGAACCGTTCATGCCGACGCTGCAGGGCGAGCCGCAAACGGAGGTGGTGTTCTGATGAAGAGGTGCCTGGTCGTTAATCTCGATCGCTGCACGGGATGCGACACGTGCGTGGCCGCATGCAAGTTCGAAAACGGGCTCCCGCTCGGAGTCAATTGGGTTCGAGTGGCGACGGTCGGCCCGTTCGGCGAGTATCCCGATTTGCAGGGGTACTGGATTCCCGCCCAATGCCAGCAGTGCGAAAACGCCTCGTGCGTGCACGTGTGCCCCACGGGCGCGAGCTATCGCGATCCGCAGACCAACGTCGTGCTCGTCGACAAGTCGAAGTGCATCGGCTGCCGGTACTGCATGATGGCATGCCCCTACGGCGTGCGCGCGTTCAACGAGCGCGAGGGCGTCGTGGAGAAGTGCACGCTGTGCAGCCATCTGACCGCGATAGGCGAGGGGCTGCCGAACTGCGTGGTCACCTGCACGACGGGCGCTCGCTTCTACGGCGACCTCGACGACCCCGAGTCGGATGTCTCCAAAGAGCTGGCGAAGTACGACGAGGATTGCATCCATGAGCTGCCCGATCCTTCCGGTAACCATCCTGCCACGAAGTACATCCTCTCGCCGGGCATCGCGCAATGGAAGGAGCTGATATAAATGGCGATCCAGTGGTCCTTGGTTCTGTTCAGCCTGCTTGCCGGCGGCGGCGGAGCGCTGTTCGCCATGATCGGGCTTGCCGAAGTGCGGGGATTCTGCCGTGAGGCTCGTTTCCCTGCGGCGCTCGTTGCGCTTGTGCTCGTCCTTGTGGGCGGCGTGTGCTCGGTGACGCATCTTGCTCAGCCGGGAAACATCATGGCCGCCGCCGCGAACGTGTTCTCGTTCTCGGGCATTTCGGTCGAGCTCATCATGGTGGGCATCACTCTCATCGTGTTTATCGTGTACCTGGTTGCATGCCGGCGCGAGGGCGCTGCCGGGGCGTGCCGTGCTGTGGCGGTTATCGGCGCGGTGTGCGGCATCGTGCTCGGGTTCGTGACGGGCAACGGCTACGTGTTCGGCGCACAGCCCAATTGGAACACCATCGCGCTTCCGCTCGCCTATCTCGCATCCGATTTGGCGCTCGGTGCGACGCTCTTCTTCGTGATCGCGCATCTGAAGCGGGACGAGGGCGATTTCTCGGCAACGGGCAAACAGCTCTCGCTCATCGCAGCGATTCTCGCCGTGGTGCATCTCGTGCTCTCTCTCGTGTACGGCGCCGTGATCGGCTTTGCCCTCGACGCGCTGTGGTTCTGGGGCGGTGCCGTCGTGATCGGCGGCGTGGGCACGGCTGCGCTGTCGTTTTTCGCCGGCAAGAAGCTGAGCGGCTTGGGAGTTCTCATTGCTGCGCTCGCCTGCGCATTCATCGGCGGCATCGGCTTGCGCTGCGCGATGTGGCTTGCGGGTACGGGCGTCGTGCATCTGTTCGACGCTGCAGCCGGATTCATGATTCTGTGACGGCGGCACGGCTCCGCCGAGGTGCGATTCGCATCTCGGCGGAGCGCCGGTCCGCGTTTCGGGAAGAAGGGTGCGATGACGACGAAGGTAACAGGGGGCGCAAGCGTCCGCCCGGAGCCGTTTCTGGAAATGGAGGAACTTGCGGCCGAGCTCGAATTTTCGCGCGGGGTCTACGACATGCTTGCTCGGCTGTATTACGCACCGCTCGATGACGGAGAGGTCTCGTCGCTCGCGTCAACGGATCTGACCTGGGAGGTGGAGGGAAGCCCGCTTATGCGGGAGGGCCTCGATGAGATGCGCCGATGTCTGGAAGGCGTGCATCCGACGCTTCGCCAGGATCTCAACATCGACTTCACTTCGGCGTTTTACGCCGTCAACCAGTACGAAGGCAAGGTTGCGGCTCCGTACGAGTCGGTGTTCCGCAGCGAAGACGGGTTGCTGTTTCAAAAGCCGCATGGCGAGGTGTTCCGTTCGTATAAGCGCGAGTCGCTCAAAGTGGATCCCGATGTGAACCTTCCGGCCGATCATCTGTCGTTCGAACTGCAGTTCCTCGGGCATCTCTGTGATCGGGCGGCCGAGGCGCTGCGCACGGGAGATGACGAGCGGGCGTGCGAGCTTCTCGAGAGACAGGCGGCGTTCCTGCGAGAGCATGTGCTCAGTTGGATCGGGGATCTGGCAAGCGTGGCGGAAAAGCTCGTGAAGCTCGACTTCTACCGCGGTGTGCTGAAGGTAACGCAAGCCTTCGCGGAAGATCGGCTGCAGCTGCTTGACGGCTGCATCGAATCCCGCTGCGCTCACGCGGTGTGAGCCGTAGGTGATTGCGATGGGGGATTCTGCCGATAAAAAGGAGGGGAGCGTTCCCCTAACGCGGCGGGCGTTCGCCGCAGGGGGGATAGCGATCGTCTCCATGCTGGCCCTCGGGGGCACTGCGGCTTTCGCGGTTCCTCCATCCGCTGAGCTGCGGCCTCCGGGCGGCCAGGACGAGCGACGGTTGCTGTCGCTGTGCATCACGTGCGGACGATGCCAGACGGCTTGTCCGCAAGAGGCGATCGGTTTCTCGCGCGTGGAGGACGGGGCTTTGTCCGCCCGAACGCCCGCGCTTTGCTTCGACCGGGGGTTTTGCGACTTCTGCGAAGGTCGGGCGGAGTTCCGCTGCGTCGAGTGCTGCCCGACCGCTGCTCTTGCGGCGGGGTTCGATCCGCTGCGCGACAAGATAGGCATCGCTCGCGTCGACACCGACGAGTGTCTGCTCTATCGATCAGGGTCGAGCAGCTGCTCGCGCGAATGCATCGCGGTGTGCTCGTTCGATGCGATCGAGATCGGATCGGGCGGCGGTCTTGTCGTCGACGAGGATGCTTGCAACGGATGCGGCGCGTGCGAATACGCCTGCCCGTCGGCTTCGTTCGGCCGTTACACGGGTTCGAGCGGATGCGGCATCACAGTGGAGCCGGTGGGAGGAGGCGGCCGATGACTGATCGGCAGAGAAGGTCGGGTATCACGGCTGTACGGCGCATCGTGCTCGCCTGCGTGTTCGTTCTCGTGGCGGTGGGTCTCGCGTTTCCCGCATCGGGTATCGGGTCGCTTTGCTCGTTCGGCATCGATGCCATCGCCGCCGTGTGCCCGCTCGGTGTTATCGAGGTGTTTATCGCCGGCAAAGAGGTTCCGCTGCGTCTGGCTGTATCGCTTGTCGTTGCGTTGGCGATGATCGTGCTGCTCGGTAAGGCGTTCTGCTCGTGGGTGTGTCCGGTGCCTCCTGTGCGCTCGCTCTTTTCGGGCAAACGCCGTCGCGCGCTCGACGCGGCGGATCGGCAACGGTGCGCCGACAGCTCCGTCGAGGGATGGAAGTGTGGGTCGACGTGCTCTGCATGCGCTTCGAAGAAGCTCGACCTGCGCCATGCGGTGCTCGGAGGTGCGCTCCTCTCTACCGCGATCTTCGGGTTGCCGGTGTTCTGTCTTGTGTGTCCGGTCGGGCTTACCATCGCGACGTTTGCGGCGGTGTGGCAGCTCGTTCAGCTCAACGAGGCCACCTGGGGACTTGTGGTATTCCCGGCGATCGTTGTGGTCGAGATGCTCCTGTTCAGAAAATGGTGCTCGAAGATCTGCCCGATCGGGGCGCTGCTCTCTCTCGTATCGCACGGGAACAAAACGTTCGTTCTCCGTGTCGATCACGAGAAATGTCTGCGTGATGTCGAGGGGCAGCCGTGCATGGCGTGCGCCCATGCCTGCCCTGAGCTTATCGACCCGTACGCGGATAACGGAATCCGCTCCTCGCTCGAATGCGTGAAATGCCATCGGTGCGCCGATGCGTGCCCTACGAAGGCGATAACGTTTCCCGCACTGTCGCGTAAGGCGGCATCCGCGCCGCAGGCGCCGAAGCACGAGGGATAGGCGTTCCGCTCGATTGCGCATGTGGAAACGGCGCTCCGTCCGCGCTTCGGTGCAGGCGGGTCGTCTTGTCGTGCGCGTCCGGTTCGCTTCGCGGCTGGCCTGCGGCAGGGATCGCGGTCGCGGGTGCTGCGAGGGACGTGCGGCGGGGAGGTTCGGCTCGAGCGTTTCGAACTTTTCATCGCTCGCACTGCATGTTTTGACGCGTTTTGGAGCACGCGAGCCGCCGACGCGCCCTTTCTGCGGCATCGCGGTTTCTCGAGCCGAGAGAAAGGCCAGGTCGCAAGGCGTGCTGCGAGACGACCCCGCTCAGCGCTCCTCGTTAGGGCCGCTCAAAGGCCGCCGATCCCTCCAAAACGTGCGAAAACATGCAGTGTGAGCTCGTTTTTCTTGGAGCGACGGATCTTGGCGGTGTTCTCGAGCGCGAATCGCGGGTGCGGCGCTCCGCAGGGCGCTGGTCTTGCTGCCCGTTAGCTTTGCTGCCCGCCGTCGAGCTGCGCGATGGACGCTTTCAGCGTGTCGACGGCGGCGCGCATGGCGGCGCGGTCGGCGTCGGTCTCCT
>CAZBEP010000037.1:0-7181 GCA_964490925.1 uncultured Eggerthellaceae bacterium
CCTCGCCCGCGACCTGCAAGACGACGGGCAGCAGGCACAGCGCAGCGTAGGCCGCGTAGAAGGCGCCGCTCGCGGGCGTGACGCGGTTCATGACGATGATCGGGTCGAAGAGGATGCGCGTCTGGTCGAGCGCCTCGCCGCAGGCGCACACGGCGACGAGCGCGACGAGCGCAATCGCAAGCGCGCGGTCTCGGTCGTCGAAGCGGAACAGCGAAAACGCCGTGCGCCCGGAAAGCCCGGCGCCACGGGCGCGCATCGAAGCGGACGTCTCGAGGAAGCGGTCGGCCGCCCAGGTGACGGCCGCGGACGCGACGCGCGCGGCCTCGCGCGGCCCCCTTCCGCGCCCAACGCCGCGCCTGGCCTGCGCAATCGCGCGCACGCGGACTCCCACGACCGGCACGGCGCGCGCGGCGACGGACAAAAGGAGCGCGCCTTTCGGCGCGACCCGCCCGACAAGGTAGACGACCTTGTCCACCGTGAATACGCGCAGCGCGCACGAGCACCACAGAAGCACGGTCGCGATCGCCACGCCCTGCGAGAGCCCCGCCGCGAACGCCTCGAGCGTGAGCGCGTTGCCGTCGACCCACGTCCCGATCCGCGTCATCCCGAAATGGTCGTTCGCCGCGACCCACAGCGCCCACGCGAGCGCGCACGGCACGAGCGCGGCACCGAAGGCGAGCATGCGCCGCCCGCCGAGCGCGATCGCGCACGCGAGCGAGCCCACCCAGCCGATCGCCGCGAACACGGGCTGGTTCCACCGGACGGCGAAGGTGATCGCCGCAGCGAAGAACAGCAGGGACAGTCCGGGATGGTACGAGTCGAAGCGCACGGCGTCACTCCAGCATGCCGTACTTGACGCGCACGCGGTCGAGCTTGGCGAGCAGCGGGTTCGCGACGAAGAGCATGGCGAGGGCGGAGCAGGCCGCCGCCGCCGCGTTCACCGGCAGGCCGGCGAAATAGACCGCCGCGGCGCTTTCGGGCGTGACGGCGGTCGCGACGAGGAACAGCCCGCTCGTGTCGAGGATCGGGCCGGTGACGGCGACCGTGACGGCGAACGCGGTGGCGGCCGCAGCGACGCGGCGCGCGCCGGAAAGCCGCGCGCGCGGGAAGGCGCCGACGTCGGAGAGCAGCCCGAACGCAAGCCCCGCGGCGCCGTAGGCGAGCATCTGCCAGGGGGTCCACGGGCCTTGGCCGAAGAAGAAGTCGCTCGCAAGCGCCGCGAGCGCGCCGACGAGGAAGCCCGACGGCGCGCCGAACGCGAGGCCGGCCACCATGACGACGCCGATGACCGGCTTGAAGAACGGCAGCCAGAAGAACGCGACACGCGAAGCGACGGCGATCGCGCAGAGGACGGCGACGAGCACGATTTCGCGCGCCTGGGGACGGCGCCGCTCGAACGAGGCGAGAAACGGCACGAGCGCGCAAAGGACGACGGCCGTACTCGTCGCGTAGGCCGCCCCCCCGTCGAAGCGCATGCCGACGACGATCGCGACGGGCGCGGCGACGACGGCGAACAGGACGGACAGCGCCGTGCGCCACGCGGCGCGCGTCATGCGGCCGACCCGCGCCCCCTCGCCTGCGGCGCGCGTCGCGCGATCGGCCCGCAGCACCCCCTCGCCCGTAGCAGTCCCCGCAGCCTGCGGCGCCGGCTCCCCCTCGCCCGCCGCATCCCGTTCCCTCAGTTCGCTCGGCATAGCTCGACCACGTCCTCGTCGGTCACCGCATTGTCGAACACGTGGCGGCTCATGCGGTTTGCCGCCGTCGTATAAAAGCTGTTGCGCGAGAAGAAGCGCCGCGGGGCGCCCGTCGTCGCGATCGCGCCGTCGAAGAGCATCGAGACGCGGTCGGCGTGGCGCGCGCAGAACTCGACGTCGTGCGTCGCCATGACGATCGTCCTCCCGTCGGCCGCCAGGCTCCGGAGCACGCGGGCGAGGCTCCCCTTGAAGAAGGCATCGATGCCCTTCGTCGGCTCGTCGAGCAGGAGAATCCTCGGGTCGCACAGCAGCGCCTTCGCGAGGGCGGCGCGCTGCAGTTCCCCGCCCGACACGTCGTAGGGGTGGGCGTCGAGCAGGTGCGCGATGCCCGCCGTCTCCGCGACCTGCGCGATCTGTTCGGCGCGCTCGGCGTCGTCGAGGGATTCGCGCTCGAGCATCTCGGCGAGGTCGGCCCGCACCGTCGCGCAGGCGAACAGGGTGCGGGGGTCTTGCGGCACCATCGCGAGGCAGCCGCGAAACAGCTCGCCGCGCCTCCAGTCCCGAAGCTTCCGCCCGGCCACGCGCAGCGTCCCGCGGTAGGGCCGCTCGACGCCGCACCACGCGCGCAGAAGCGTCGACTTCCCCGCCCCGTTGCCGCCGACGATCGCGTGGACCTCGCCAGGGGCGACGTCGAGCGAAAGCCCGCGCAGCACGTCGGGCTCGTCGCGGCCGTAGCGCAGCCACACGTCCTTCGCCTCGAGGACGGGTCGCGCACGGGCGCCGCCGGAGTCGGGGTCGGGCAGGGCGCGCACCTGCGGCGGGGCGTCGGCGAAGCGAGCCGAGAGCCACGAACGGCCCTCGCGCACCGTGAGCGGGCGGGCGGGCTCGCCGGGGGCGGCGCCGGGGGCGGACTCGGCGAGCTCGGCGGCGGCGGTGGGCGAGGCAGCATCGGGCTCGCCAGGCGAGGCAGCGCCGGGGGCGGCGGGCTCGACGGCGTAGGAGACCCGCAGCGGGGCGGGCAGGGCTGCGGCCATGTCGTCGCGGCGGGCGTGCAGCTCGTCGGCGACGTCGCGGGGCGCCCCGTCGGCGGCGACGCGGCCGGCGTCGAGCACGACGACGCGGTCGGCGAGGGAGAACAGCTCCTCGAGTCGGTGCTCCGTCACGACGACCGTCGTGCCGAGCTCGAGGTTGATCTTGCGCACGGTGCCGAGAAAGTCAGAGGCCGCGATCGGGTCGAGCTGGCTCGTCGGCTCGTCGAGCACGAGCGCCTCGGGCTGCATCGCCATAACCGACGCGAGGTTGAGCAGCTGCTTCTGCCCGCCCGACAGGTCGCGCACGTCGCGGTGGAACCAGCCCTCGATGCCGAAGTAGCTCGCCATCTCGGCGACGCGCACGCGCATCTCGCGCTCGTCGGTCCCGAGGCTTTCGAGCCCGAAGGCCAGCTCGTGCCAGACTTTGTCGGTGACGATCTGGGCGTCGGGGTCCTGCGTGACGAAGCCGATGCGCGACGCCTGGTCGCGGGGGGAAAGGTCCTCGATGGGCGCACCGTCGAACAGCACGCGGCCAACGCGGGCTCCGTGCGGGGCGATCGCCGGTTTGAGCTGGCGCACGAGCGTCGTCTTTCCGCAGCCGCTCTTCCCGCACAGGCAGACGAACTCCCCGCGGCGCACGGACAGCGTCACGCCGGCAAGCGCGGGGCGGGCGGCCCCGGGGTAGGAAAACGTCAGATCCTCGAAAGCGAAATGCGCCATGAAACGGCCTCTTTCAGGGTAACGAACGTCGGCATCGCAAGGAGCGCCGCGTAGGCGGCAAGCCCCGCGAGCGAAAGCGGCGTCGCGGGCGGGACGGAGACCGCAGGGTAGTATGCCACATCGCCCGCAGCGGCCACGCCCCCCGCAGCGGCGAGAACTGCGCAGACCGACGCGACCGCGAGCAGCGCGGCATCGCGGGCGGCGAAGCGGAACGGGGCGAACGACGTGCGCCGGGCGACGCCGAAGCCGCGCGCCCGCATCGACGACGCCGTCACGACGGAACTCTCGAGCGCCCACGTCGCGAGCTGCGAGAGCAGCGTCGCCGCATGGGCGGCCCGCTCGCGCGCTCCCCCGGCCGCAACGTCTGCCCCTACGCTCGCGCGGGCGACGGCGAATCGGCGCACGGCCCGCTCGTAGCTGGGGACGAGGCGCAGCGTCATCGTGAGCACGAGCGCGAGGGCCGGCGCGACGCGGCCGAGCAGATACGACAGCTTGTCCGTCGTCATGACGGCGTTCCAGCAGCCGAACCACAGAAGCGTCCCCGCGAGCATCGCGCCCGTCGACGCGCCGAAGGCGAGCGCCTCGAGCGTGTAGGGCCGACCCCCGAGCCACGTGAGCAGCACGGTTTCCCCCCTGGCGACGAACAGGGGGTTCACAAGCGCCACGACGACAACAAGCGGCGCCATGCCGCAGACGAGCCGCACGCCCGCGCGCCCGCGCAGCGCGAGGTAGGACGCCGCCGCGAACGCGGCGCCGACGACGAGGAAGGAGGGGCGGCGCACGAGCACGCCGAGCGCGACGGCCGCGGCGAGCACCGCCGCCGTGACGCCCGGATGGTACGACCCGAAGGCCCGCGCCCCGCCCACTCCCCCTCCTTTCCGCCGCGCGCCTACGCCTCGACGAGGGCCATCGTCACAACGGCCATCTTGGCCATCATGGCGCGGGTCGCTTCGCCGGTCGGGTCGAGCGCGCCGGTCCGCGCGTCGCCGGTGAGCACGCCGTTCTCGGCGCACCAGGCGAGGTATCCCGTCGCGAACGCGGACGCCTCAGAGGCGTCGGCGAACCCCGCGAGGGCCGACTCGTCGGCCTCGATGGACAGGCCCGCCCAGCGTGCGAGCTCGGCGAGCATCTTGGCGAGCTGCTCGCGGGTGACCGGGTCGTCCGGGCCGAACTCGCCGGTCGGCTCGCCGGTGGCCGGGTCGTCGTAGCCGCCGACGATGCCCTGCTCGGCGCACCACTGGATCGCGGCGTTGTAGTAGTAGACGTCGGGCAGGTCCGAGAACGTGCCGTCGGAGGCCGCATAGGCGTCCGGGTCGGTCGTGTCAGCGGAGCCGGGGTTCGCATAGCGGTAGATGATCGTCGCCGCCTGGCCGCGGGTGAGCGCGCCGTCGGGGTCGAACAGCCCCGTCGGCTCACCGGTTTCCGGATCGAGATATCCAGTCACGAGGCCGCGGCCGAATGCGTCGACGATCCAGCCTTCGGAGAGCACCCAGTGCAGCCCGCCGTCAGAAAACACGAGGTCGCTCATGGAAGCCGCAAGGGCCTCGCCGAGCGCCTCCTCGACCGCCTCGAGGTCGGCGAGGTTGGCGACGGCCGCCTGACCGGCCGCGTCGAGCTGGCGGTAGGCCGCGCGCGCCGCGTAGACGGCGTCGGCGTCGTCGGCCGTGACGGCGTCGGCCGCAGGCAGGGCGGCGATGCGGTTGTCGACCGCCTGGGCGGCGTAGGCCGCGCGCGAACCGATCGCGAACACGCGACCGGAATCGTTCTTGTAGTACACGATGCCGTTTTCGGCGGCGATGACGCTCGAGACGCAGTACTGCGCCGCGCCGTCGTCCGTCGGGTCGTAGAGCTGCTCGACCGCCACGTCGTCGGCGGATGCGCAGTCGGACGCGAGGCGCACGGCGAGCAGGCCGCCGGGCGGGCTGTTGTACGTCGCGTAGAGGACGATCTCGCCCGTCTCTTCGAGCGCGCCCGTCGAAAGGAGCAGCGAGCACTGCGGACGACCCTCGTCGATCGCGACCTCGAGGACGGCCTCGAGCGTCACGGCGTCGGCAACGACGATCACGCCGGCGGCGTCGCGCGAGACGGCCACGTAGACGCGACCGTCGTAGACGACCGGCGCCGAGGTAGACTGGCCGTCGAGGTCGGCCTCGGCGGCGAGCTCGAGCGCGCCGGATCCGTCGAGGTCGAAGCGGTAAAGCCCGCCGCCCTTCGACGATGCGTACACGCTGCCGGACCCCTCGTCGACGACGACCGACGCGCGCACGTCGCCCGCGACGGCCTCCTCGTCGATGAGCGCGCCGGTGGCCGCGTCGAGCGAGAGCACTGCGCCCGCGGCGTCGGCGTCGCTTTCGACCGCGCCGTTGTCGCAGCCCACGATCACGACGCCGCCGACGACGGCCGCGCCCGCGCCGTAGAAGCCGCCGGCGCGCGCGTAGACCCAATCGGCTTCCTTCGCCTCGTCGGGGCTCGACGGGTCCTCATCGCCCGCGCTCAGGCGCACGAAGTTCGCCTCTGCCGTCTCGCCGTTCCAAAAGCCCACGTAGAGGGCGCCGTCGGCATAGGCGATCGGCGAGAGCGCCTGGCCGCCGAGCTCGTCGGTGTAGACCCACAGCGACTCGAGCGTCTCGACGTCGAATGCCTGCACCGTGCCGTTTCCGAGCGGCGCGTACACGACGCCGTCGGCGTAGGTCGGCGAGGCGTAGCCGTACGAGGGCGCGGCGGCCATCTCGCCGCTCGCAAGGACTTCGCCGGTGAGCAGGTCGCGTTTCTCGATCGTCTCTCCGGTCATGACGATGAGCGCGCCGTCGGCGACGATCTGCGCCGATGGGGCGGTCGTCCAGCCCTGGCCGACCTGCGCGCCCCATACGAGCACGGCGTCGGCGGCGGTCGTCGGCGTCGCGGCAGAGGTGACGCCGTTGTTCGTGTCCGAGCCGCGATAGCTCGGCCACTCGCCGCCGTCGACGACCTCGACGGCGAGCCACGGCGCGACGATCTCGACGTACGTCTCCTCGTAGTCGCAGGTGGCGGACAGGTAGTACGTCCCCGGCTCGGCGAACGAAACCGTCGCCCGGCCGGCCTCGTCGGTCACGGCGCCTTCTATCGGCATCGAGGCGCCCGTTACGGGATCGATAAGGACGAGCTGGGCGTCGGCGATATCGCGCGCCGCGCCCGTCGTCTCGCGATCCTCTTCGTTGTACGAGCCGAACAGGTACATGAAGCCCGACAGCGCAAGCGTCGCCTCGCGGCCGGCATCGAGCGTGATCGCCGAGACCTTCGCCCCGCCGTACGAGAACTGCGTGAGGTAGTCCGCATACATCGGGTCTTCGTAATAGAAGAACGCCACGTACGAGCCGTCCCCGATCGGCGCCTGGCCGACCGTGTAGCCCGCGTAGCCCCAGCCTCCCTCGAGCGGGCTGCCGTAGCCGGCCTCGCGGTCGGCCGGGTACTCGTTGTCGATGGCGAACCCGAGCGAGGAGGCGTCCTCGCCGAACGCGAGCGACACCCAGCCGCCGTTCGCCACGAGGTAGTCGCCGCACGTCTCGGCCGTGAAGTCGTCGCCGAGCAGCAGCTCGTGGGCGCGCACGAGCGCGTCGAGCGCCGAGGCGGACTCCGCAGAATCGACCGAGTCGGCGTAGCCGTAGCGTTCGGCGAGGTCGCTCGCGATCTCGACCGGCTCGGCAGGCGCGAGCTTAAACTCGTCGTTCACCTGGTACGAAACCGACGCCTCGACAGC
>CAZBEP010000037.1:7281-10484 GCA_964490925.1 uncultured Eggerthellaceae bacterium
CACGCTGTGCGCCTTCGTTGTCTGTCGTTGCATGCGCTCTCTCCTTTCGCGCGGGCGGCGCATGCCGCCCTTCCTGCGAGCGGCGGGCGCCGCCTTCGGCCATGCCCACGAGAAGCCGCGGCTCTGCCGCCGCGCGCGCCCGCCCGGCACCGCGCCGCGAGAATGCGGGGCGATACGGACAGGCTCGCCAGCAGGAGCGCCCCGGCGCGGCGAGAGCCCGGCCGAAAAAACCCGACGGCGACTTCCTATCCGACGCTCGCCCCGAGATCCGCCCCGGCGCCCGCGCACGTGTAGCACCACACGACGGCGTCGCCGTCGGAGAGCGTGTACGAGGACGCGCCGTAGTTCGGGAACCAGCCGTTGACCTTGCACATCCAGCCGGACTGGCCGCCGCAGTCGAACTCGTAGAGGTTGCCGATGCCCTCGACGTAGTACGAGGCGAACCCTGGCGTGTACGTGTATTCGAGCTGGATGTTCCGTTCGCGGCAGACGCGCTCGAGGACGCTGAAGGCGGTGTCGCCCTCCTGAAGCTCGACCGTCGTCGTCGCGAGGATCGTGCCGTCGGCCGGCACGTAGGCGCTCTTGCCGGGCGCGAGACTGCCCATATTCGAGAGGATCGTGTCGCAGCGGATCTCGACGGTGCAGGTCGGCACGGAGTCTTTGGAGGCCGTCGGCTCCGACTCGAAGGCGGACGACTCGGGGGCGGAGGACTCCTCGGACGCTCCGGCGCCGGAGTCGGACTCCGAGCCGGCAGACGCGCCGGAATCGCCGTCCGCAGATCCGGCGGCCGCCGCAGTCTCGGCGCTGCCGTCGTCCGCTTCTGCTGCACCGCCTTCGCCCTGATCGGCGGCGTCCGTCGCAGACTCGCGCTCGGCGGCCCGCTCGGCCGCCACCGCGTCGAGCTCCTCGGCCGTGAAGCAGAGCTCGCGGCCGCGCTCGATCGACTGCTTCGCCTGCCCGATCGCGAAGTCGCTGAGAGAGGCGGCGGAAAGCCCGGTCGAGGACGTGTCGTAGGAGCCGTCGTCGCGGATCGAGGCGGCTCGAGCCTCGCCCCTCGAGACGATCGAGCCGTCGTCCGCCGTCGCCGCGCCGCCGAGCACCTGCGCCGTCGCGCTGCCGGTGGGCGCCGAGAACGCGAACGCGGCGTCGGCCGCCGTCACGGAAAGCGCCTCGGGCGCGCCGACGGACACCGATGCCGACGCCTCCGACACGTCGGCGAACACCTCGCCGGACGCGACCTCGAAGGAAACGGCGGGCTGCTCGGCCGTCGCGGCGGCGGAAGAGCCGGCGGAATCGGCGACCTGGGACGCCTCGTCGTCGGAGCGCGTCGCGATGCCGACGGACACGCTCGCGTTCTCCGAGAGCGCAAGCGTCCCCCTCCCGTCGACGGCGAGGGTCGCGCTCGCCCCGGCGGCCGTCTCGACGACGTCGCCGTCGCGCAGCTCGTCGCCGTCGGAGACCGTGAAGCCGATGCCGTCTCGCACGACGTTGACGATGCCGGCGGCACGCTCGACGGTCACGCGCGAGACGGCAGACGGGTCGGACGCGGGCGCTCGGAGCGATGCGGCGAACGCCGCGGCGGCGGCGACCACGACGATCATGACCGCGACCATAACGGCATTTTTGATTCGCTTCGCTGTGCGTGATTCGAGGGCCACTACGCCTCCCGTTCCGAGAGGCGGCCCGTAGAAGAGCCGATGTCCGCGCACGGAGACGCGGACGCATGCGTCTGCATGGCGACCTCGCTTTCCAGGGCCAACGACGGTTCGGCGATCCGACTTCGCTTGCGGCCGGCGGCGCCGCAAGACCATACGGTTCCTGGTAGAGCGCGGGATTCCCACCCGCATTCCCCGAGGCGACGCAGATGCTGCGCCGCCGCGCGCCATGCGGCGCGACCGAAGAGGCCAAAACGATCGACCCCGCCATGATAGTGAGAGCCGTCGGGACGGTCAAGGCCCGCGCGACGCGGGAAGCGCGCAGGAGACAGCGGGTTGTGGGCGCGAGGGGTAGCGGGCGCGGGGGCGCGGGGTACGGGCGGCGGCGGGAGGCCGCGCGGCGCGAGGCATCCTCCCGAACCGCGAATCGCGAGCTTTCCCGACGCCTCCCATGCGCGAGGCGCCGGAGAGCTGGTCGAAAAGCTCGCTTGGCGAGAGGCGCTCGCCCGGCAGACGCAGAAGCCAGTCACGCCGGGACGAGATCCGCGGTCTTGGAGGAGTTAGCCACGGCTTGGGAGGGTTTTCGGCCCGCGCACGCACGGGAGAGCCCGCAGAGGCCCTTTTTTCGCGGTTCGGGAGGAGTTAGCTGCGGCTCGGGAGGAGTTAGCCTCGGCTTGGGAGGGTTTTCGGAGCAGCGGGATTTCGCGACCTGGGGACATGCGAAGCGCGGATCGAGGCGCGGAGTCCCGGGAGAGCCCGCGCCCTCCCAAACCGCGAAAAACGGGCCCTTCGGAAGGGGTTCGTGCGCGAAGGAGCGGGACGACCCGCGATGGAACCCTCGGGCGCTGCGGCGCTACCTCCTCTTCCGCTTCGAGGAGCCCTTGCCCGCGATATCGCTGAAAACGCCCGTGATGTCGCTGATCGCGTCCTTGAGCTCGACGCCTGTGGCGACGCCCTCCTTGAACACGGCGTTGAGGTCTGCCGTCGTCGCGGCGATGCCCTCCCGCGTAATGCCGAGGTCGCAGTCGTCGTCGCGCTCGGACTCCTTTCGAGCGGCGGGCTTTTCGGAGTCCTCGCGCTCCGCATCGTCCTCGGCGGCGTAGTAGTACTCGACCTCCTCGCCGTCCTCGACGACCACGAAGCCGATCTCGGCGCCGTCCTCGTCCTCGAGGTAGGCCACCACGTCGTCCTCTGAGAACTCGAGCTCGTAGAGCTCCTCGTCGTCGGCGGCCTCCGGCTCGCCGTCATCAGCGGAAACGTACTCGACGCCATCCTCTTCGGCGTAGTAGTACTCGACCTCCTCGCCGTCCTCGACGACCACGAAGCCGATCTCGGCGCCGTATTCGTCCTCGAGGTAGGCCACGATGTCGCCCTCGTCGAGTTCGAGCTCGTAGAGCTCTTCCTCTGCGGCCTGCCCGTCCCCGTCGGGGTCTGCCTCGACGGCGGCTTGGCCGGGCTCTGCCGCCTCGACGGACTCTGCCGCCTCGGCCGGCTCCGCGTCGGAAGCGGGGTCGGCGGCGGCAGCCGGCTCCGCGTCGGCGGCAGCAG
>CAZBEP010000038.1:0-10457 GCA_964490925.1 uncultured Eggerthellaceae bacterium
CGTCTACCCGTTCATGACGCTCGACGACGCGAAGGCCGCCTGGGCCGCAACCGTCGATGCGACGGAGCACGCGCACGCCGAGGGGCGGAAAAGCCGCGTCGTCGTCATCGGCGCGGGGCTCATCGGCCTCAAGGCCGCCGAGGCGCTGTCGTATCATGCCGATGAGGTGCTTGTCCTCGAACTCGCCCCGCGCATCCTGCCCGCCGTGCTCGACGACGCAGGGGCGGCACTCTTGCAGGGCATGCTCGAACCCCACGGCATCACGTGCCTGACGGGCGTGTCCGCCGACGAGCTTGTCGGCGAGGGCGACCGCATCACCGGAGCCGTGCTTACGAACGGCGAAAAGATCGCCTGCGACCTCGTGATCGCGGCGGTGGGCGTGCGTCCGAACTCCGCGCTTGCGGTGGATGCGGGGGCTGAGCAGGGGCGCGGGCTCGTCTGCGGGCCCGACCTGCAGACGAGCCTTCCCGACGTGTACGCGGCGGGCGACCTCGTGCAGGTGACCGACGTGCTCGACGGGGCCGAGCGCCCGCTCGCGCTGTGGCCGAACGCCATGCGCCAGGGCAAGTACGCCGGCCTCCACATGGCGGGTTCGCCGAAGGCCGAGCCGTACCTCGGCGGGTTCGCCGTGAACGCGGTCGACTTCTTCGAGGCGTCGCTGCTCACGGCCGGCATCATCAACCCGGCCGAGGGTTCCGGCTGCGAGGTAGACGAGCGCGTCGACGAGGCGGCGGGCTCCTATGCGAAGTTCGTGCGGCGCGAGGGCCTCCTCGTCGGCTACATCCTGCTCAACCGCCCGGAGAACGCGGGCCTCTATACCTCGATCATCGAGCAGCGCACCCCGCTTGCCGAGCTTGACGACGCGATTTTCGACGCTGCGCCGGCCAACCTCGACTTCTCCGAGGACGCCCGCTGGGCGCGCCTGCACACATGCTATCCCGCAGGGCTTGACGCCTGTGGGTTCAAGGTCGACGCGAAGGAGCGTGGCTAGATGGCCGACAACGCGAACGCCGCCGCAGGCGTTGCTGCGGAGGCGACGGGCAACCCGGTCGTGAGTCTGGGAACCGAGCACTTCACCGAGGCGAACGAGATGGTGCGCAAAGCGCTCGCGCAGGACGACACCGTGGTGCTTTCCGACGTGTTCGCCCAGCGCTACCTGGGCTGCGCGATGCCGGAGGGCAAGCGCCTCGAGATCCACGGCGTCCCGGGCAACGACATGGCCTGCTACATGGACGGCGGGCAGATCGAGGTCTACGGCAACGCGCAGGATCAGATCGGCAACACGATGAACGACGGGCTTATCGTCGTGCACGGGCGCTGCGGCGACGCGGCTGGCTACGCCATGCGCGGCGGTCAGATATTCGTGCGCGACGACTGCGGCTGGCGCGTCGGCATCCACATGAAGCAGTACGACTCGAAATGCCCTGCGCTTGTGATCGGCGGAAACGCCGGGAGCTTCCTCGGCGAGTACATGGCGGGCGGCATTGTCGTGCTGCTCGGAACGGCGGGGGGCTATCTCGCGACAGGCATGCACGGCGGCGTGATCTACCTCAGACGCAGGATCGACCCCGCCCTTGTGCCGGTCGGCCTCGTGCAGGAGCCGGTCGACGACGCCGACCGCGCGGTCATCGCGAACCTGCTCGGGCGCTACAACGGCTATTTTGCCGACGAGCTGCCAAACGGCCCGGTCGACGCGACGGGCGAGGGCTTCTTCCGCCTAAAGCCCGCCAGCTCGCGCCCCTACGCGAGCATGTACGCGAACTGACGCCGGTCGATGCCGAACCGCCCGACGGGCCTTGCGGGCTTCTGCCGTGCGGCGTTCTGCGCGTGGCGCGCCTGACCTTCTGAGCGTCGGGGTTTCGTTCATACCGTGGGATTCCCGTCTGCCAAGGGCGGGAATGAAAAAATTTAATACAACACCTGCCGAAACATGTAAGAAATTCTTACTATCTTAGGCGGCGGGAGCAGAGGTGACGGGCTTCGACAGAGACACCACCATCCGCAGGCTGTTGGAGGACTTTCACGTGACGGTGCTGCCGTCTCACGAGGCGGGGCTGGTGCAACGGGATCTATCGCTCGCAACCGTTGACTCCCCTCGAGTGGGAAACCTCGTGAAGGTGGTCACGGGCATGCGGCGATCAGGCAAAACCTATCGTCTGTATCAGGAGATCTTCCGGCTCAAGAACGAGGGGGTTCCCGAGAGCCGCATTTGTTTCTTCAACTTCGACGACGACCGCCTGCGCCCCTACCCGCCCGACGTCATTGATCGCGTCTTGGAGATCTTCTACGAGATGCACCCCGATGCCCGAGAGCTTGGTGCCTACCTGTTTCTCGACGAGGTGCAGGACGTCCCCGGCTGGGACGTGACGTGGTCGAGCGGCATCGCTTCTCCAACCCGGCGTTCGTTGCCAACCTTGCCCGCGTCGCCGTTTCTTCGAGCGGCAGGGATTTCTCCATTTCCCGCATGGACGGGTGGGGGAAATCACTGGGGTACTCTCCGGGTCGCGCCGCAATCTCGGACATGGTGGACGCATTGGAGGATGCCCATCTGACGTACGGCATCTACCAGTTCACCCATTCGGTTCAGCGTCTCCGCAAAGGCGGATACAAGCTGTATGCGAACGACCCGGGCATCATGGCGGCTCTGTCCCCGGCGACGACCGACGGGCTGGCGCGCGCACTGGAGACGGCGGTATATGGGGAGCTCCGCCGCCGCATGCCTATGCGCCGAATCGCGGCGATCTCCCTGCTCAAGCTGCCTAGCGGCAAAGAGGTCGATTTCGTCGTGGGAGACGAGGCGTTTGGCCGGGCCTATGAGCTGTACCAGGTATGCGTTTCTCTGCGTGACGAAGCGACGAGAAGGTGCGAATTGAGCGCCCTCGAAGAGGCGATGGAGCGGTTCGGGCTGGACTGCGGCTGGGTGGTGACCATGGACGAAGAGGAAGATGTCGCCTTGGACCGGGGCGTGATCCACGTGATCCCTGGGTGGAAGTGGGCGCTGCAGGACGCGCAGTCGGCGCGTAGCTGCGGCTAAACGTTTGCGAGCAGCGGCGTGACGGCTCCGCGCGAGAGGACGGTCAAGCGGTGGGTCGCGCGCGAGACGGTCGTGTAGAGGCGCCGCCGCGCGAGGTCGTCGCCGGCGGGGAACGCCCGTTCGGACGCATTCGCCACGACGACGTAATCGAACTCGAGCCCCTTCGCGAGCTTGAGCGGGATGATCACGACGCCGGACGCGGGCAGCGCGTCGCGGTCTCCGACGATCTCCGGCGCGCCGTCGCCGAGCCGCTGCGCGACGATGCGCGCCTCGTAGCCGTTCGCGGCGACGACAGCGGCAAGCCCGCCGTCGGCCACCGCTGCGTGCGCATCGGCAATCGCCTCGCGCAGTGCCGCCTCCCATGCGGCGTCGTCCGCGCACGGCACGATGCGGGGGCGTTCCCGCTCGGGTTGCACAGACGACACGCGCGCGCCCTCCGGCAGCGTTGCAAGTTGGGAGAACAGCGCCGTGATCTCGGGGGACGACCGATAGCTCGTGAGTAGTCGGCATTCGGAGACCTCGCCGCAGGCCGCCTCGAACACCTGCCGCACCTCGGCAAGCGTCGCCGTGCCCGGCGAGATCGCCTGGTTCTCGTCGCCGAGCAGCAAAAAGTGCGCGCGGCGGAAGTAGCGGGCGAGCACGGAGAGCTGCGCGGCCGTGTAGTCTTGCACCTCGTCGATCATCACGTACTTCACGTCGGGGCGCCCGAGTCCCGTGAGCGCGATCTTCAGGTGCAGCCACGCCACGGCCGAGATGCCGTCCGCGCCTAGCAGGCGCATGCCGATGCGGTCGATGCGCAGCCACTCGTCGCGCTCGATGGCGCGAGCCGCCGGTGCGAGCTTCTGCCGCAGGTACGCTGCTGCGAGCTCGCGCGCCTCGTCCTCGTCCTGCGGGTCGAACGTTTGATGGAGCACGCGGATCTGTTCGTCGAAGGGCAGCGACGCGATCTCGTCGAGCGTCGTGTCGTCGCCGGAAAGCTGGGTGATGCGGCTTTCGAGCCGCGCCATGAGCTCCTCTCTCATGAGCGCGACGAGCCGCGGTCCGGCCTCGATGCGCGCGTGCTTTTTGCGGATCGATCGGATTTGCGGGACGGAGGCGACGCGCACTTCTTCGACGGTTATGTCTTGGTAGTCGTTCGGGTCGAACTCGAAGTCGGCGAGCGCCTCGTCGATGCGGCGCAGCGCGTCGACGGACTCGTTCGCGCCTCCGAGCGAGTGTCCTGCCGGCAGCAGTTCGCCCATGAGCTCTTCCCAGGTGACGAGGTTCGGGTTTCGCTCGCCCATGTCGGGCAGCACGGCGTCGATGTAGCTGCGGAACACCGGGTTCGGAGTGATGAGGAATACCTCGCGCGGGTCGAGGTCTGCGCGGCGGTGGTAGAACAGATACGCGATGCGCTGGAGGAGCACCGACGTCTTGCCGCTGCCGGCGATGCCCGCCACCAGCAGCGCGGGCACGTCGTCGTGGCGGACGACCTCGTTCTGCTCGCGCTGGATGGTCGCGGTGATCGCCTGCATGCGAGCAGAGCGCTCCTTCGACAGCGACGCGAGCAGCAGCGGATCCTCGATGGCGACCGTCGTGTCGAAGTACGCGCGCAGCTCGTCGCGCGCGATGTCGAACTGGCGGCGCCGCTCGAGGTCGACCTTGATCGTGCGGCCGTTCGCCCGGTAGGAGGTCGGGCCGGTCTCTTGGTTGTAGTAGACCTCTGCCACCGGCGACCGCCAGTCGACGACGATGCGGCGGCAGTTCTCGTCGGAGGCTCCCGCTGCGCCGAGGTAGAGATCTTTGGGCGAGCCGTCCGGCCTAAAACGCAGCGTGATCTTCGCGAAGTAGGGCTGGTCGAGCAAAAGCCGCACGTCGGAGAGCTTGCGCGCGTTCGTGTCGGCGGCGAGGTTGTACGCCTCGATGACGCTGTTTGCCGTCGCGTAGTCGACGTAGGTTTCCTGCGCCTCGCCAGCGCTCTCGAAGTTCGGCGCGATCTCCTCGCCCATCGCCTTGATGTCTGCGGCGGCCTCGCGCGAGATCTTTTCGAGCTTGGCGGTGAGGCCGTCGTGCAGGGAAAGCAGCGTTCGGTACGTGGCGGACAGGTGCTTCTGCTCGGCCTGGAAAACGGGGTCGTCCGCCTCCTGCTCGCGGCCTTCGGCGCCGGCGGGGCGCGTCGTGGACGGGTCGCTCATCGCGCTCCTCCTACGCGTCCGCCCGGTCGGCAAGCGTCTCGCGCCGCTCGACGAGCCGCGCGATCGGCGCGAGGTATGCGGCGTCGGCGTCGGAAAGCCCGCCGCGCGCGATCTCCGTCAGCTCGTCGGTCAGCGCGGCGGCCGGCCTCCCGTAGACGCGCGCGTTGTAGCCCTCGGCCATGAGCGCGCGCTTGGCCGCCCCGACGTCGGCTGCGTGCACGCCGTCGAACAGCGCCTCGAGCGCGTCGAGCGAACCTTCGCCCAAAAACAGCCCCTTCACGAGCGCCGCGTAGGCGATCACGTACGGGACGGGCATCGCGTCGGCGGGGCGCAGCTCGAGGTAGGTCTTTAGGCGCGCGTCGGTGAAGATCATCGACAGCGCGTGCTCCGCCTCGGCGCGCTCCATCGGGCGGTCGGCGTAGACCTCGCCGAACGTGCGCTCGGTGTAGCACCACTCTTCCTGCTCGCACGGCCTGATGATCGCCGGCACGTCGAGCACGAACTCGGCGTAGCGCCGCCATGTGAGCGGCACGTCGACGGCGTCGGGCACGAGGCCGCAGCGGTCGGGGTCGCAGCCCTTCCAGATCTCCGTGCGCATGAGCGGGTGCGGTCGGGCGGCGCCCTCGAAGCGCGGCGCGTTGTCGGTCATGAGCGCGAGCAGCGGGCCGGCGACAAGCGCCGCGCGCATCTTGCGGGCGCAGTCGGCCTCTGAGGTGTAGTCGATCGACACCTGCGTCGAGGCGCTGCCGCGCATCATGCGCGGCCCCCATAGGCCGATCTCGCTGAAGTAGAGGTTCATGAACTTGTAGCGCTTCTTCGGGATGAGCGCGAGGTCGGCCGCGCGCGCCGTCGGGTGGTAGCCGAGGGTCTCGACGCGCATGCCGTGCTGCCCGATGATCGCGGCCAGCCGATCCTCGAACGCCTCGAACGCCTCCTGTGCCGCGCCGAGGTCGTCGAACGGCCCGGCCGACAGCTCAAGCTGGGCGGCCGGCTCGAGCGTGACGGCCTCTCCCGGGCGGGCGACGCCGAGCAGGTCGCCCTCGGCGTCGAAGGTCGCGTCGGGGTAGTCGCGCATAAGCTCGCGAAGGATCCATTCGACGCCGTGTCGCCCCACGTAGGGCACGGCGCCTCCGTCGTCGCGCACGATCGTGTGCTCGAGCTCGATGCCGAATGATTCCGCGCGGCTCTTCGACCCGCCGGCGAGGTAGGACGTGATCGCCTCGACGTTCTCCTCTCGCGCCGGCTGCGCCGCCGCACGCGCTGTTTCTTTCATGTAGCCAACCCCTGGTCTTTCCCACATCGCCGATGCCGCCATAAAATAATACGGTATGCTTCCATTTCCTGCGTCGAGAACGCGCGGGGCACCATAGCTTCTGCGAAGTGTGCCCGGACTCTCCGCACGGGTTTTGGGGCGCCGGCGCGTCCGGGTCGGGGTGGTGCGCGGCGCCCGGGAAAGGCAGACGTCTGAGGCAAGGCGGAGAGTGAACGCTTTCATCACGAAACGCACGGCCATCTTGATCGTGGTCGATATCGTGGCGACGTATGTCGCCTACGCACTGTCGGCCGTGCTGACCGGCCAGGAACACGATGTGTTCGTGGTCTTTGGCAACGAGATCTACTTCATCATCGGCATCCTGGGGCTCGCCAACGTCGTGATGCTCGGGATGTTCCGCATGTACAACAACCTGTGGGAATACGCGAGCATCGACGAGGCCATACAGATCGCGCTTGCCGTCGCGCTCGGCACCCTCGTGGGCGCGGCTTTTCTCTGGGTCATCGACGTGCGGCTTCCCATCAGGGTGTTCGTCATCGCCTGCATCCTGCTCGTCATATTCATGGGCGGCGTGCGCATGATGTACCGCATCGCGCGCAGCAAGGGCCGCTCGCTCATGCGTCGCAAGGCGTCCGAGCACCGTCTGCGAACGCTCGTCGTCGGTGCGGGGGAGACGGGTTCGCTCGCGATCGACCGCATGGTGTCGAAGGATCCGCTCATGCCCGGCGTTCCCATCGTCGCGGTCGACGACGACCCGTCCAAGTGCGGCATGCGCATCCACGGCGTGAAGGTTGAAGGCACCGCCGACGACATCATCGGCCTCGTCGACCGCTACGACATCGAGCAGATCGTCGTCGCCATCCCGTCGTCGACGCCCGACGAGCGCAAGCGCATCTACGGCATCTGCACGCAGACGGACTGCCGGCTGCGCACGCTGCCCAATGTCCGGGAGCTCTCGCTCGACGAGATCGGCGACGTGAGCCTGCGCGACGTCGATGTCGCCGACCTGCTCGGCCGCGAGGAGATCGTGCTGAACACGCGCGCGGTGTCGGGCTATATCGCCGGCGAGACGGTGCTCGTCACGGGCGGAGGCGGCTCGATCGGCAGCGAGCTCGCCCGGCAGCTCGCCAAGGTCGCGCCGAAGCGCATCGTGATCTTCGACATCTACGAGAACGACGCCTATCTGCTGCGCAAGGAGCTGCTCTCCGAATACGACGATCTCGACGTCGTCGTCGAGATCGGCAGCGTCTGCGACTCCGCGCGCGTCGAGGACGTGTTCGCGAAGCACGAGCCCTCGGCGGTTTTCCACGCTGCGGCGCACAAGCACGTGCCGCTCATGGAGATCTGCCCGCGCGAGGCGATCAAGAACAACGTGTTCGGCACCTTGAACGTCGTGCAGGCGGCCGACCGCCACGGCGTGTCGCGCTTCATCTTCATCTCGACGGACAAGGCCGTCAATCCCACCTCCGTCATGGGCGCCACCAAGCGCATGGGCGAGATGGTCATGCAGTACTACGCGCATACCTCGGCGCACACGGTGTTTTCCGCCGTGCGGTTCGGCAACGTGCTCGGCTCCAACGGCAGCGTCATCCCCGTGTTCCAGCGCCAGATAGCCACGGGCGGCCCGGTCACCGTCACGCATCCCGACATCGAGCGCTACTTCATGACGATCCCCGAGGCGTCGCGCCTCGTCATCCAGGCGAGCGGCATGGCGCGCGGCGGCGAGATCTTCATCCTCGACATGGGCGAGCCCGTCAAGATCGTCGATCTGGCGCGCGGCCTCATCCAGCTGCAGGGCCTCACGCCCGACGTAGACATAGAGATCGCGTTCACCGGCCTGCGCGATGGCGAGAAGATGTACGAAGAGCTTCTTATGGACGAGGAGAACACCCTGCCGACGACGCACCGGTCGATCATGGTTTCGATCGGGCAGGAGATCAGCTACGATGCCGTGGCGGCGAAGCTCGACGAGCTGCGCGAGGCGGTCAGCGACACCGACGAGAAGGCGATCCGCCTGCTCGAAGAGGCCGTCCCCACCTATCATCATACGACGACCCGCACGTAGGGGTTCCGCCGCAGGCGGGGGAGGGCGTCGTGTCTCCGCGCCCGCGCTGCGGCCTGCCCCGCGTTCGTGTTGCTTAGCTCAGGGAGTTGTGGAGGAAGCCGCAGAGTTCCGCAACGTGCCCGTTCGCATTCGCACGCCGCGTCGCAAGGAAGATCGGGATGGTGCGCTCCTTTCCGAACGAGAACGGAACGGCGCAGACGTCGGGCGCATCGCGCTCGAGGGGAGCCTCTCGGTAGGCGAGGACGATGCCGCCCCGTCGGAAGAACGGAGGATAGACGCCGGGATCGGGCGCGAGGGGTTCGAGGGAGATGTCGTCTGCGCCGGCCGGCGTGTCCTCGACGAGGCGGGGGAGGATGTAGCGCATGTCGGTCGGCAACGCGACGAGTCGCCCGCACAGATCTTCGACCGACAGCGACCCGCACGCGGCGAACTCGCATGTGGCATCGACCAGAGCGACGAGGCCGACGTTGCCCACATTCGAGCAGGAAAGCTCCGGGTCGGCCGCGAATCCCGGGACGATGGCGGCATCGAGAGCGCCATGGGAGACGGCGGCCAGGCAGGTTTCCGCCGAGTGAAAGACGATGGTCAAGCCCGCGTCGGGCGAACGCTTTCGAAAAGCCTCGAGGATGCGAATCGGCACCGGAGTGCCGCGATGCAGCGCCGTCGTGAGGCCGAGTCGCAGCCGAAAACTGGATCGTCTGGCGGCGTGCTCGCCGCGCAGGGCAGTCGAAAGCGCGTGGATCTCCCGCAGGGCATCCTCCGCTTTGCGTGCGAGCCGCCGCCCGGCATCGGTGAGGCGCGTCCCGCCCGCCTTCTGCTCGATGAGCTTCACGTCGAATTCCTGTTCGAGGCGGCGGATTCCCGCCTTCACGGCTTGCGGCGAGATGTACAGGGAGCGTGCGGCGCCGGCGAGGCTTTGCGTGTGTGCGACGACGGCGAGATATTCGATCTGCGCGATGTTCACGATGGCTCTCCTCCGCGAAGAAACGCCGCTATTTCCATTCTATGCAGCGGATGAGTATGCGTTCGCAGAGATTTCCCGCATGCGCGTGATACGGCGCCCGTGTGGACGAACATTTCGTTCGGGAGAGGAACTCGCTGTTCGCTCTGCCCTCGGGATCCTTGATGTCTGCCCGAAGGGGCGTCGGCGCCTCTGGCCTTCGCCGTGCGCGCCCGGCGGCTGTCGGGTCTGCGAGGCGATTCGCCGCGCCCGCAACGCCCCGCCGGAGTCCTCCGGCGAAATGGGCGATGTCGCGCGGCCATGGCGTCGCGCGGCCGCGATGTCGTGCGTGCGGCGTTG
Organism: uncultured Eggerthellaceae bacterium; assembly: GCA_964490925.1. Lineage (GTDB taxonomy): Bacteria > Actinomycetota > Coriobacteriia > Coriobacteriales > Eggerthellaceae > CAZBEP01. Next base: position 9,847 of record CAZBEP010000038.1, read on the forward strand.
GGAGAGGTGGTCCCTCCCCCTGCCTTCCGCCGCCTGTCGTTTTGCCGTCTGCGGACGCATGCGACATGCGTCAGAATGGCGGTAGCGCTCGCACTTCAGGATAGCCCTGCTCGCGCTTCGGGCGAAGGGGCGCTATCTCTGGTTTCTCGACAACTACCCGGGTCTTATCGATTAGGTGCCGGCCTCCCATATCGCGTCGTTTCTCGGCATGGCTCCGGAAACGCTCGCGCGCGTGAATACTGCCGTGTGTGGCGAGGGCTCCTGCGACTGACTCGCTCCTTTGTAGGATCCGGTGTCGTAGCCGGGCGTTTCCGACCGTTTGCTGAGCGATGGCGTGGCAGCCGTCTGAAAGCCGCGATCACCGGAGGAACGGCGGACAGCGCAGCCGAGCGCCGAGCGCAGGGGGCGGACGGTGCGGCCGAGCGCAGGCTTTTTGACAGACACGGGGCCTTCTGTCTGTTAAAAACCCTGCGCTCAGAATCCCTGTCTGTCGAAAAGCCTGCGAACGCGGGGAAAACGGCAGACAGGCGAGTCCCCCGATCCGCTCTCAGATCTTCTGTCTGTCGAAAAGCCTGCGAACGCGGGGTATCCGACAGACAGGCACCCCGCCC
>CAZBEP010000039.1:0-10098 GCA_964490925.1 uncultured Eggerthellaceae bacterium
CCTCTATCACTCGAACGCGGCCACCAACTGAGAGACTATCTATTCGCGTCCTGCTCGCTGACTTTGGGTCGACTTGCGGGTTTATTTTTCGCTTTCGGCCATACTGCGAAGCTCCGGATGCACCCCACTCGCGGCGATCATGCGGCCTTGCGTACGGAGTGCGCGTCGACCACGCGATCCCCACGATCTGGGGCACGTCTCTTGATCTGTCATGCGGGCTGCGTCAGGGCGGCGAGGGCGCGCTCGCCGTGCGGAGTGAGCGTCCAGGCGTTGCGCCACTCGATGGCGCCTGCGTCCTCGAGGCGCTTGAGAAACATCGAGGCATGGTAGTTGTCGACCTGGTACAGATCGGTCGCCTTGATGACGGACTCGATCTCCTTGAACGCCCCCGTCCCGTTCTTGATGGCGGAGAGGACATTTTGGTATCCGGAGACGAGCGGGGCATCACGTGCAAGAAGCTCGCGAACCGCCCGCTCGGGATCGTCCTCTTCGATCCTCTCGCGTCCGATGTCGGATGTAGTCCAGAGCCTTGCGTCTTCGTCGCCATCGGCATCGCCGTCGGACTCTGCCGATGCTGCGGCAGCGAGCGCCTTGTCGCCATCGCGTGCCGCGCGAATCTCTTCGAGGCAGTAAGCGTCTGTGAGCATGGCGCGCAGGTCGCATGCCGTATACGCCGTCGTTTTGAAACGCATGATCTCCTCGATCTTCGCCTCGACGTCGTCGGCGGTGCGTGGTGTCGTGCAATACGAGAGGATCTTGACGAAGTAGCGCTTGAGGAAGGCCATGTCTCGGAACAGCCGGTCGGCGGCGCGCCGCTTCTCTTCGATGGAAAGCTGCTGCGTCTCGGTCGATTCGACGGGCGAGATTGCGGTGCGCGCGTATTCGAGAGCCGCTTTCATCTCGCGGGGAAGGCCTGCGTAGGGCGGCGCGGCATCGTGCAGGAGCGACTCTGCCTCAGCGAGGCACTGCGGCTCCTCGGAGACGAAGCCAAGCGTGATGCGCGCAACCGCGTGATAGAGCGGAAGCTCGGCAAGTCTGAGGATGTCGCTACAGAAACCGCCGATCCACTGCATGAGATGATCGTCGTAGAGGGATCGCAGAACCTGGACAAGGCGCAGTGCCTCGTCGTCCTCCCCGGACGTGAGGGTGTCCCTCGCACGCGTGAAGAGGATGCTGGCGAAGGACAGCTCGAAGGACACATGATCCTCGGGATCGCCGACATCCTCGGAGATCCCGAGCTTTTCCTGGCGGTAGAGGTGCACCATGTCATCTCGAGCGTCTTGCACGAGCAGATGGTCGTCGCTCGTGTAGGTCGATTCGTACGGCGAGGCCATGTTATGTGTGTCGGTCACGCCGGCTCCGAGGAACAGTCGTGCGTACTCGCTTCTCGCGCGGCGGAGAGCGTCGTTATCGAAGCTGCGTGCGCATGCTGCCAGATCGCATAGGCCATGCGCCTGCAGGCTGTCGTCGTCGGGCGAGGGCTGCAGATCCCTCAACTGATCCATCAGCTCTTTCGTGATCTCGCGACGGAAAAGTGCTGCGAGCAGGCTGTAGGTTGCGGCGCGCGATGCGAGGTAATCGGCAACGCTATCTCGGGTCGTTTTCTCCATGCCTATCTCCTTGTTCGATGATTGAAGCGTCCGTCGAAACGTCGCATGAAGCGGAGGCCTGAACGGCATGAGGGTTCGCCGAGCTTTGCCGCCTCGTCCCCAGGCGGATCTTGATCGCCGACAGGGGACAGGCGGAAACGCATTCGGCGCACTTCGTGCATTCGGGGATGCGGTCGCTGTGGGGATCGACGAGTTCCGGACAGACATCCACGCAGGCGTGGCAGTTTTCTCCGTGCGAGCGCAGGCAGATATGTGCGTTGACGACGGGCCGCAGAGCAACCTTGCGGCGCGACAGCAGTGCGAAGAGGGCGCCGAGTGGGCACAGCGAGCGGCACCACGAGCGGCAGAGCACGAGTTCAAGCACGATGATGGTCGGAAACAGGATCACCCCGATTCCCGCTTCGCCAAATCGGAACATATGGTAGAGCGCGATGACGGTTGCGAAGGAAAGCCCGACGGGGCAGACGAGACAAAAAACGGGAAACCCGAAAAGACCCGCCGAAACAAGCGCCCCTCCGAGCACGAGGTATCGCGAATCGATGCGCATCCCGTCGCGTCTGCCGCCGATCGGGGACAGCGGCGTGCGCCGTCCCCGCGTGCCGCCGCAGGCGGCACGCGGCGCTGCCCCGTCCTCCGCATGATCGGTGTCGGGCCTCCTGTCGTCTTCGGGAACGGCTGTCTTTGTGCGTTTGCTGCGGAAGAAGCGGGAGACGTGAGGGGCCGGGCACAGCCACGAGCAAAACGCCCTGCCGAGGACGAACGCGAGCATGATCACGGCGGCGAGGGTGAGCAGCATGTGGAGGTTCGCGTTTCTCCCAGCGACGAGCGCCTCGATCATTCCCAGCGGGCATGCGATTCCAAAGGCCGACACGCCCAGCGCCGAGAGGGTGCCCGTGCCCGTCGAGAGCAGCAGGCCGATGATCGCCAGGGCGAAGATCGCGCCGCACGCGATAGCGCGGGCGCGTCGGATGAAATGCTTGTTCATGCCGGGATCCTTCCTACAGCCCAGACGTTGATCCCGCGGTTGCTTGATCCGCTGTAACTGCCAAACGAGGCCGAGGGACACGCGTTTTCGCAGGCTCCGCAGCCGTTGCAGCGTGCTGCATCGACGACGGGGTAGTTGCTCGCGCTCAGCGAAACGGCATCGTACGGGCACTTCTCGAAGCACACCGTGCATCCCGTCGCCCGGTATGCGAGGCATTCGGCTTCGTCCACCACGGCGGTGCCGATCTCCTCCTCCTTTTCGTCGAAGGAGACGAGCGCGGTGGTGGGGCACACGTCGAGGCACAATCCACAAAAGTCGCAGTACCCCTTGCGAAAGTCGATCTTCGGCGTGCGCGCATCGATGATCCCGTCCTCGATGCGTGCGACACTGATACACCCGGTTGGGCAGACGCTTCGACACCTGTCGCAGCGCAGGCATTGCGCGAGGAAGCGGGCTTCGTCCTGGCCGCCGGGGGGTCGCAGGAGGCCGTCGCCTTTCGTCAGGCCGAGCGCGCCTCCGCACAGCACCAGCCCCGCAGCGAATGCGGCTCCTTTCACTGCGTCGCGACGCGTTATGGAGAGCACCGCATGCCTCCTTCTGCCAAGAGACCCCGCCCCGTCCGCGCGGCGGGCGAGGCGGGGTCGAGCTGCCTTAGATGTTGCCGAACAGATCGAGCGTCGCAACGCCCGAGAGCCACATGGCGCAGCGGAACAGGATCGTCGCGACGAGCGCGCAGGCGAAGGCGACGGCGGCAAGCGTGGCGAGCTGTTGAGGTTTTCGGATCGCCGCAAAGGCGCATGCCGCTGGGACAAGCCCGCCGATGACGGCGGTGCAAATCCATAGTGCGACCGTGGCGCCGTGATTGGCTGCAATGAAGCCGTAGGCGAGCACGGCGAGTCCTGAGGCGACGCCCGCAGCGAGGAGGAACCGCGCTAACAGCGGCGCCTTCGCCGCTTCTTTCTCGAAACGGCATGCAAGGAACAGGTAGGCGGCTATGCCGGCGGGTGCGGAAGAGAGGAGGTAGCCGATGGGGAGCAGGTAGGTGTTCCAGGCTGGGATGGATGCCATGAGATAGCTGTGACCCGCCATGAACGCCAGGAGGATTCCGAGAACGCCGGCGATCACGGCGAGCGCCGCATGGACGACGCGGTTCTCGGTTCGCTTGAGTGCGACGAGGAACACGAACGTTGCAAGCGCGCAGAGCCCTACAAGCACGGCTTCGATGAAGATGCCCGAGGTCGGGTGGCTGAGCGCGTTGAGGATCCTGTCGGGATGCTGCAGGTGCAGTACGGAAGCGAGGCCTCCCGCGACGAGGAACGCGAACGCCGTCACCCCGGCGACGAAGCTCGTGCGAGAGGCTCTCTTCGCGCCGAAGAGTAGGTCGAGGGCGATGCTTGCGACAATCCAGCCGCCGCATCCCGTGAGCGCCGTGAAAACGACGAGTGGCCATTCGATCGCCATAGCTACTCACGCTCCTTTCCGTGCCAGGGGCTGTTGCGCCACGAGGGGTTGTCCATCTCGAGCACGTCGCTGTCGATCCAGTGCGCGTAGCGCTCCGAGAGGATGTAGATCGAGGTCGGCTGGTTGCCGTTGTCGTGGAAGGTATGCAGCGAGGCGGGATCTGCTGCAGCGACGGCCTTCGACGCATCGCTTTCGGGGTCGTCGAGGTCGCCGAAGATACGCGCGTTGCCGGGGCAGACGGCGACGCACTTCGGAACGTCCCGATGGAGGCACAGCGTGCACTTCTCCACGCACTTTTCTTCGACGTTCCAGGCTCGCACTCCGTAGGGGCACGCCATCATGCAGTATTTGCACCCGATGCACTTCGACTTATCGATCAGCACCGTGTCGTTCTCGTTGCGATACGAGGCGCCGGTGGGGCACACGTGGACGCAGGGGGGATTTTGGCACTGCTGGCATTGCGCGAGCAGGTAGTACTGCTCGATGTCGGGGAAGGTTCCCGTCGGGCCGATCTCGAATACCTTGTTCCAGTACTCGCCGAGCGCTATGTCGTTCTCATTCTTACAGGCGACTTCGCAGCTTCGGCAGCCGATGCAGCGGTCGCAGTCTAAGACCAGGCAGAAACGAGCCATGCTAGACCTCCCAACTCTCGTTGACTTCGAAGCTGTTAGGATCGGGCATCCAGGCTTGAAAGTCCTCGGGTTCGTACCAGATGCCCTCGGGCATGCCCGATGCCTTCTCTATCTTGACGGTTATTGCACGGAGGTTGTACGTGCCGTTTTCCACGTTGTTGTGCTCGCTCGAGGCATTCGACATGCGGTTGTAGTTCATGTCGCGCCACCCGCCATCTACGTCGAGCTTCTCGGGGTTCCAGAAACGCTCGACGCAGAGCACGCCTTGCGGAATGCCTTCCGTCACGCGCGCCTGTGCGGTCATAGAGCCGCGTCGCGAGGACACGGTGACCCAGTCCCCCTGCCCGATGTCGAGCGGGGAGGCGTCTGACGGGTTGATCCACAGCTCCGGAACGGGGTAGATCTCGCGCAGGTAGGGAACGTTGCGCAGCGTCCCGTGGTGGTAGTAGGGAACGCGGCCGTTCGTGATGACGAAGGGGTACTCCGTGTCCGTGAGCGGAGACTCGCACGGTTCGACGTACCACGGCATCGGATCGTAGTCGTAGGGGGCGGGAGGCAGATCTTCGGTGATCGAGATATTTGAGGCGCACGGCTGGCCGGTGCGTCCTAGATGGAGGTAGCCCTCGCTGTAGGCTTCACAGCGCAGCGTGATGGTGCCGAATCCCTCCATGAGGTTCGTCTCCTCATCGATGCGGCGATATCCGTAGTAGGTTCGGTACTCGTCGAGCGGGCAAAGTTCAGTCGGGCAGGCGTCTTCGTAGGCCTGCCAGTCGGCCCACTTCTCGGTGTCGGTGATGTAGCTGTTGTAGTATTCCTCGCTCGTCTCGGGCCAGGCGAACAGACCCCCTCCCGTCATTTCGGGATCGAAGGACATCGCCATGAGCTCATGGCCGCGATCGCGCACCTGTTGGGCAACTTTCGACCAGAACATCATCTCCTCTTGCGTCTCGAAGATCTGCGTGGCGCCGTGGCGGGCGAGCAGGACATTGATGTTGCGAACGCACTGATAGGATTCGAGCCATTCATGGATGGGAAACATATAGTCCGCAAATTCGACGGAGAAGCTTGTGGGGTACATGTAGGCGTGGGTCACGAGTTCGAGATTTCCGATGAGGTCGTACCACAGGTCGACCTGCCCCAGGTTATGTAGCTTGTTGCCCGAGCGCTCCATCCAGCAGGTGATGGGGAAGGGGTCTCCCGTCTCAACCGCGTGCCGGATGGAGGGGATGTGCGTGAAGTAGCCGGCCGTCCAGTCGAGGAATGCCTTGTACTCGACGATGCCGAGGCGGTCGTGAACCACCTTGTCGTAGGTGACGAACGGAGGGAAGAGGGGACCCATGTCGGGAAGGGCGTCCGACGTGCCGGAATCGTAGCCTTTCTTTGCGGCGCCCACCGCCTCGATACCGGTAAACTCCTGCACGACGGCTCCTGGACAGCACACGTAGCCCATCATGATGTCGAGCGCGCACGCTCCAAGAGCCGCCTGTCCCGAGTTCTCGTTCTGGTCGGTCGCGACACCGAGCGAGATGCCGCCCGGGCCTTCTGCGTAGATGGCGATGGCCTCTTCGATCTTCTCCCGGTCGAGCCAGCAGATCTGGGCAACGACATCGAGCGTGTAAGCTTCAACCCGCTCTTTGTAGGCATCGAACGCGGTGCGAGTGGTGATCGTTGTGCCGTCCTTGAGGGTGACTTCGACATTCCCAGTGAACAGCGGAGGGTCGAAGGCCTCCTCCTCCGCTTCGCTTGCGTACATCACGGGAGCTGCAACCGCTTCGCCGCGTTCAGGGTCCCAGACCATGAATACGTCGCTCGATCCCCCTTCGAGCACGTCGCTCTCGCGAAGGAGGCGCTTGCCGGGGCTGGGGATCGCGGCGGTTCCGATGATGTCCTCGATCGCCTGGTTGCGGTCGGGTTCCTCGTCGTAGATGCCTACGGTGCTGTCAGTCGTGTTGATGAGGAAGGGAAGGTCGCTCCACTTCTTGCAGAAACTCTCGTCGTAATACCCTTTCTCAATGATCTCGCGAATCCATCCAAGCATGAGGGCGACGTCTGTTCCTGGCCTGATGGGAAGCCAGACATCGGCTTTCTGTGCGTCGGGGGTGAAGCGAGGGTCGATGACGACGGTATTCACTCCCCGCGCCCTCAGGTTCGCGGCACAGCGTCCTCCGCCGCCGGGGGAGTTTTGAGAGGGGCCGGTTCCCCACATGACCCAGCATTTGGTCGGAGCGTCCTCGAAGTACAGCTCATGCGCCTGCGAGTCGGCGATCGAGGTGTCGCAGTTGGTTGCGCATCCGATGGTGATGTTGTAGGCCATCGTGCGTGGCAGGTAGCATTGGGCGCAGCCCGGCTCGAAGTTGATCTGGCTGCCGAAGCTTATGGCGAAGTGAGGCGGGACGAACGGATGCGGGTTTCCGCCGCCGCCGGACGAGGTCATCAAGCAGGTTCCACCGTACTTATTGTATTGCTCCATGAGGATGTCGGCAACCTCGCCCGTTGCGTCGTCCCACGACATGCGTTCCCACACGTTGGTTCCCCTACCGCCGACGTGCTTCATGGGATACTTGTTGCGCATCGGATTGTAGAGCGCCTGGATACCCGAGATCCCCTTCGCGCACAGTTTTCCATTCGCCATCGGATCCGCCGGGTCGCCCTCGAGGCGTATCACGCGGTTGTTTCGCACGTATGCGATGACTCCGCAGTTGTGGATGCAGGCGCGGCACGCCGTATGGACGGCCACCTCTTCGTCTTCCTGTTCGTCGGCGTGTGCTGGATCGATGCTTACGAACTCCTCGATCCCGGATGCTGCAGTCGCCAGTGCAATGGTTGCCGCGCTCGCCTTGATGAAGCTGCGTCGCGAGATGCCGCTGCCCATCGGCTCCCCTTTCTCTTGCGTGCGGTTTTTGCCGTGTGTGGAAAGCATGTGTTGCGCTTCCGCCCAGCGTATCGTAGGGAGGGACGGTGGCGCGCGATAGTGCCCGACTGCACCAATTAGCACGGGCACGGGGGTGGTTTTCGGAGGCGGTACACTAACCAAAGTTGATTACTTCTTCTAAGAATAGTGATGAACTGGTTTATGCGCTCATTCAAAAATGATTCATGATGACAATAGATTTCGCGGCGAAGTCATGGCACCATTGGCACCAGGGGTGCGAAGAGGAGAGCTACGGTGAAATTTGGGGTCGTTGCGCGTGTGATCGCGAATGCGTTCTCCTCGTCGATGATGCTTCAATCATGCGGGTTCGGCCTGTGGCTCGCATGGTCGTACCTGATGTTCTTCGCCGGTGTGTGGGTCGACTCTTCGGAGCTTAATTCCTCCGCCATGTCGAACGTGTTCATGGCCTCGACCATCGGCTATGCTCTTACCTGCGCAGGGTTCGCGCTGAATCCCGCCTGTGCCGCCGCGCTTCTCTGCGGGCGGAAGCTTCTCATGGGCTTCGGAGTCGCCTCGTCGATCGCTTGCGTGTTCATCTATCTGTGCGGACCTCGGTTTCTGCTTCTGAGCCATCCGGAGTTTGCAACAGTTTTGAGTCTCGGTAGCGCGGTTGTCACGGGGTTCGGAACGGCGCTCATTGCGGCGCGCTGTATGCAGATGCTCTCGTTGCTCGCGCCGCGCAGGGCGTGGTACGTAGCAGCATCCAACATCTTGCTGTCGTGCGGGGTCTACTATGTGGCGGTGGGCTCGTCGAGCGAGATCATGATCGTGATGGTCTGCTTGCTGCCCGCATGCGCCTCGCTCCTGCTCTCATGGAGCCCCGCGATCGAGTTCGAGCGCGACGTCGAGTCGGCGTCCCCTTGCGCGGTGAGCGTCTCGCTCACGAGCGCCCGCTTCAACCGCTTCTGCATCATGGCATTCGTTCTCACCATGTCGCTCTCGGTGGTCAGGTCGGAAAGCTCATATCTGCTCGACCCTGTTGCTACACTCGGCTATACGGGAGCTGCGATGTTGTTGCGCATTGTGCTGTCCCTCATTCTGCTCGTGGGGATCCTCAGCATCTCGAAAAGCTCCGTGCTGTCTCGGATCTACCAGTCGGTTCTACTCGTCGTCGTATTTGTTCCCCTCGCGTTTGCCGTGTTCTCGATCAGCGCGGAATTCACGAACGCGCTGCTGACGGGTTCGTACACGATCTTCGAGATCCTCATGTTCTGCATCCTTGCCCATCTGTCTGCGTCGTCGGAGGTCGATGCGGCGGTTGCGTTCGGCCGGGGGTGGGGTGCCGTCACGCTTGGAGGGTTGCTCGGTTGGCTTGCGGGCTCGCTCGTCATCAACCTGAGCGCAATCAACGATATCGAGCTTATCATGGCGCTTCTCACCGCCGTGGTGTGCGTCCTCATGTTTATGTTCGTGTTCACGGGGAGGGATCTCGATGATTTGGTGAGAGAATGCGTATCCGACGACGAGCTTGCGCTTCCCGTGGAGTCAGCGGACAAGTTGTCGATCAGTTTCGAGGACGCGCTCGAGTCGTTCTCGGGGAGCGCGGGACTTTCGAAGCGGGAGATCGACATCGTGCGCCTCTTTCTGCTTGGCAGCCATCCGAAGGAGATCGCGGAGGAACTGTTCCTGTCGATCAATACGGTTCGCCGGCACATCTCCAACGTGTATGCGAAAACCGCCGTCCACAGCCGCGACGAGCTGTTCGAGGCTTTCTACGAGGCGACGGGCTTCGAGGGCAGGGTGCAGCGGAAAAGTGCGGTCTTTGCGAGCAACCGTTCATTACCGCGTTAAGGAAGCACTGGTTGATTCATTCCGCTCGCTTTAAGCCCCCTGCCGGGCGCTTGCCCATCTCAGTCTCCTCGACGCAGGTCGCGGTACCTCACTGAGGTTTACGTCCGAATCCGCTCCGGCAGGGGACGGATTCGGGCGAAGGCAACCAGCGTTTCTTTAAGGAGGCGCTGGTCATCATTTATTCCATCCGCCCTCGCGTCCTCGGCGCCGGGGACATGCGGAGAGAGAGCACGTCATTCGCTGTCGATGTCGTACGACCTGCGCACGTAGTTTCCGAATCCGGGGAGGGCGAAGGCGAACACACCCCTGCGGGGTCTTCGATTGCTCCCGCTTCAAGGAGGCGCGCGGCTCGACGAAGAGCGAGCGGAGGTTCGGGTCGTTGGGAGCGTCTGCGTCGAACGCGGTCACCAACTGAGAGACTATCTATTCGTGTCCCGTGAGATAGGCAGGCACTTTTCCGAAAACGGGCGTGAAGGGGTTTGCGACGGCGCCGGCATTCTTTGCATTGCCTTCAAGCATAGGGGGTTCCTTTGGGGTGAGTTTGTGCGCTGGGCGGTGTCTCCCATGCGGTATAGGCGCTCTCGCGGCTTCTTTTCCTCCGCTCAACTTTTTTCCTCGCGCAGGTCAGGGCCGTTTTATTGCCTCAAGCGCGCGGCTGGCGGTGGGTCTCGCCCCACTCGCACATCT